>NZ_BAACAP010000141.1:0-34056 GCF_045865695.1 Scytonema hankhaensis NUACC26 | reverse complement strand
CATGTGCTTTAGCATAGTCCACCCACGCTTGAAGATGTTCTTTAGTAGCAGTTGCTCCTGTGGGGTTGTTGGGGAAACAAAGGTAAATTAAATCGACTTTTTGTGAAGGAATTTCGGCAGTGAAATTGTTTTCAGCAGTAATTGGTAAATAAACTAAGCCCTCAAACTCACCCTTATCGTTAGCCGATCCAGTATGCCCTGCCATAACGTTAGTATCTACATATACAGGATACACGGGGTCAGTGACTGCAATAACGTTGTCATTGCCCAAGATATCCAGAATGTTGCCGTTATCGCACTTAGAACCATCAGAGATGAAAATTTCACTAACATCAACCTCGCATCCCCGTGCTTGGAAATCCTTAGCAGCAATTTTCTCCCGCAACCAAGCATAGCCTTGCTCTGGTCCGTAACCTCTGAAGGTAGAGCGATCGCCCATGTCTTCCACAGCTTTAATCATAGCTGTACGACAAGCTTCTGGTAAAGGTTCTGTCACATCACCAATACCCAAGCGAATCACCTTAGCATCGGGATTGGCTTCTGCAAAGGCATTAACCCGCCGCGCAATTTCAGGGAACAAGTAACCAGCTTTTAGCTTGAGGTAGTGATCGTTAATAGTTGCCATAGGTAGATCGTGAAAAACGCCATAAATAAACAGCTTACTGCTAATTGTCACACGCGATTTCACGAACAATTATTGAAAACAGACTATGCCATACATCACCTAACAGGAGATGGCATGATATTGTTATTGGTCTTAGGTACAAACAAGAACAACCATGAGCAATGAGGATGTAACATTTCGCTTCGATCGCAACAAAAGAGTTAAGCTAGATGCGACTCTAGGAATAGAGCCAGAGAAAAGTGATGCGATCGACAGAGCAATGAACCTGTCTCCTGACATCTACCAGTGGCGATTAGAAGAAATTCACAAAGGTTTTGCAGAAGCTGATGCGGGAGATTTTGCTAGTGAGGAGGAAGTACAGGCAGTGTTTGCAAGGTTAACTGATGCAAATTAGATGTTTTAAGAAAGTACAGCGAAATTTAGAGCAGATCGTTTATGACCCAAGCCCTACCCAAGCTAGTTACTTACGAGGAATTTATTGAGTGGTATCCCAATGATGGGGGACGCTATGAATTGCACAAAGGAGTTATTGTAGAGATGCCACCTCCAACCGGCGACCATGAAAATGTCATTGGGTTTTTAGCCCAAAAATTTACCTTAGAGTATGCGCGTCTTCAGTTACCTTACCGCATTCCAAAAACTGGACTTGTCAAAACTCCTAATAATGAGACAAGTTATTCCCCAGATATTTTATTGCTCAACCATGACAATCTCAGCAATGAACCCTTGTGGAAAAAGCAATCAACTGTATGCTCTAGCGCATCTGTTCCCTTAATTGTTGAAGTCGTAAGTACAAATTGGCGTGATGATTACTACGACAAGTTGAGAGACTACGAAGAAATGGGTATTCCCGAATACTGGATTGCGGATTATGCTGCCTTGGGAGGTAAAAGATTCATTGGTAACCCAAAACAACCTACCGTATCAGTGTGCCAGCTTGTGGGAGATGAGTACCAAATAACCAAGTTTACTGGGAGTAGTCTCATTGTCTCCCCTACCTTTCCCGAACTGAACCTCACCGCACAACAGGTTTTTGATGCAGCACTGTAGGCCATAATATTCTAGATTTTAAATGAAGTACAGATTTATCCGCGTTCGTCTGCTACAGGCTGCGGTTTCATAACTTTTTTATTTCATCAAAACTGTGAATAGCGGAGAATCCTTCTGCTTCAAATGAGTGATTCCCCGGTCTAATAGAAAACAGGGTTTGCATTCGGGCTGCTTGAGACGCTTTCAACTCAGCAGTGACATCTGAAATAAAAAGAATTTTTTCTGGCACTGTTCCAATAGCAGCTGCTATCTTAACATAACTCTCTGCTTCACGCTTGGAACCAGTTTGAGTATCAAAGTAACCACTAATAAAACCCGTAAGGTCTCCCTCTTCACTGTACCGAAAGAGAAGTTGTTGTGCCTGAACGCTTCCAGATGAGAAAATATAGAGATGCTTACCAGCACTTGTCCAACGTTGAAAAGCAGGCTTGACATCTGGGAAGATTTGCGATCGCAATGTACCATCCCGATACCCCTGCTCCCAAATCTTCCCCTGTAACGATTTCAAACCAGTTGATTTACGGTCAATAGAAATCAGATAATGGATGTAACGAACAGCGCCCATCGCATCTGTTTCTTGCCAATTAGATACTGACACGTCCCTTGCGAGATCCTCTTCATACTCTTTTCTCAACAATTGTAAATCGGTTTGAACCTCAGTCTCTTGGTGATGAGTTGTGAGAAAATCAGTGACGCGATCGCGTGCAAACGGAAATAACACTCCAAAAACATAATCAACTGGAGTTGTTGTCCCTTCAATATCGAGAAGAATGACTTCCATTAATGGTTAGTGGTTGGTTGTTAGTTGTTAGTGGACAAATGACTTACTCTTAGCCATTAGCGACATCCCAAACTATCGCGAGTGGCTACAGATGTGACGGGATTAACTCCATCAGCCCGTTCGCACATCAGTTTTGCTTCGTAAGTGTCTAGGATTGCACCGGAGAAATCTGCTCCTGTAATTTTCGCACCACTGAAGCGACTGCTTGTTAGAATTGCATCGGTGAAAATGGTGTTTGTTAAATTAGCTTCAGTAAAGATAACGCGATCGGCAAATGTTCCTGAAAGATCTGCTCCTTCCAGATCGGCTTTCAAACATGACCCCTTAGTCATGATAGTTCCTCTCATATTTGTTCCTCGGAACTTTGTCTCTTGCATATTTGCTCCTGCAAGGGATGTTCCTTCTAAATTTTTGTTAGAAAAGTCTTGATATCGTAAATCGGCAAGCGTATAGTTAACAGTATTTTCCTGTGCCATTGCAGGAGAAATGTCTAAGAGTAACCAGCACCCTGTCAGCAACAGAAGAAGTAGTACGCCAACAACAAATTTTAACCATGTCTTTACTTGACGCACATAACGCTTAGGAATAGCCACTAAGGGCATACTTGGCACTCCCGATCTTTACTTCATAAACCCATTATTACTCAAACTGGCAAAGTCAAACAACTGAGTATCGGCAAGATGAGATGGGCAAATATTTTGAATGCTGCTGAACAAACTCTCAACTCTCCCTGGGTTGGATTTTTCCCAATCTTGTAGCATTTGTTTTATTTGTGCTCTTTGCAAATTTTCCTGGGAACCACAAAGACTACATGGTATTATTGGAAACTTTTTTAAGTTGGCATATTGCTCGATGTCAGACTCAGCACAGTAAGCTAATGGTCGGATAACTATATATTGCCCGTCATCGCTCAAAAGTTTTGGTGGCATTGCTTTGAGTTTCCCTGCATAAAACATATTGAGAAATAAAGTTTCTAAAATGTCATCGCGATGGTGTCCCAAAGCGACTTTGGTAGCACCCTCTTCACTTGCGACTCTGTAGAGAATGGCTCGTCGCAAGCGAGAACATAAACTGCACATGGTCTTCCCTTCGGGAATAATGCGTTTTACAATACTGTATGTGTCTTCTTCTACTATCCTGTAAGCTACTCCTAGAGATTCTAGATACTCTGGCAGCAGGTGTTCTGGAAATCCTGGCTGCTTCTGGTCTAAGTTAACAGCAAAAATGTCAAATTTCACTGGAGCTTTACGCTGGAGAGTCAGCAATAGGTCTAACATTGTGTATGAATCTTTACCACCCGATACGCATACCATGACGCGATCGCCATCCTCAATCATGTTGTAGTCACGAATGGCTTTTCCTACCGAGGTACGTAAATGTACTTCTAGTTTCCTCAAACTTTTTGAGCTGTGAACCTCCGTTGCTTCCATAGGTTATTCTCCAAAGAACGATATTTATTTTAATCGGGCGGCATGAGCCATTGTGTTACAGCCACAAAAACCATTTTAGATGCGTGGATTTTGTATTAGAAAACCTTTGCTTGGACTAAATTTCACACTACGATCTATTGCATTCTTTTTTCAACTTGGTGTTAACTTTGCATTTTTGAATCAAGGAGCGATCGCCAATGTCAGAATTCCAAAGAGTCTCACTTCGCCCAATGGACGAGTATAACCAGACATTGGTATCCTACGTGCATCCACCCACTTGGGTCAATCCGCAACCCGCCGATTGTTACGACTTAGTAGTCATTGGTGCTGGTACCGCAGGATTAGTCGCAGCCGGAGGTGCAGCACTTTTAAACGTTGGTTTAAAAGTTGCCTTAGTCGAACAGCATCTTATGGGAGGAGACTGTTTAAATTTTGGTTGCGTACCATCCAAATCTATTATCCGCTCTTCCCGCGTGGTAGGAGAAATGTGGAGTGCAAAAAAATTTGGCATTAATGCGCCCAAATATGTTGACGTGGACTTTTCCACTGTTATGGAAAGGATGCGACGTGTCAGGGCAAAAATTAGCCCTCATGACTCAGCCGAACGTTTCCAAAAAATGGGTGTAGATGTCTTCTTGGGAAGTGCGCGGTTTGCTGGCGAAGATACTGTAGAGGTAGGAGAAAACACTCTCCGCTTTAAAAAAGCCGTTATTGCCACAGGTGCAAGAGCAGCACAACCTTCAATTGCAGGAATTGAAGAAGCAGGATACCTAACCAATGAAACTATTTTTTCTCCGATCCAAAAACCCCAACGTTTGGCAGTTATTGGTGCTGGTCCCATTGGTTGTGAATTAGCACAAACTTTTCGCCGTTTTGATTGTGAAGTCACGCTCTTCCACCAAGGAACTCATATCCTAAATAAAGAAGATCCTGATGCTGCTGAAATTATCCAAAAGGTTTTTGCTAGAGAAGGAATTCGCTTGGTACTGGGGGGAAAAATACAACAAGTAGAAAAAACCAACGAAGGCAAAACGTTATACTTCAGCCACAATGGCAAGATAGATATTTTGTCAGTTGATGATATTTTGGTAGGTACGGGACGCATTCCAAATGTGGAAGGGCTGAATTTAGATGCTATTGGTGTAGCATACGATCCCCACCAAGGTGTGAAGGTCAATGATTATCTTCAAACCACAAATCCCAAAATTTATGCAGCTGGTGATGTATGCATGAATTGGAAATTTACTCACGCTGCTGATGCAGCCGCACGAATAGTTATCAGAAATGCTCTATTTTCTCCTTTTGGGTTAGGGCGTCAAAAACTCAGCAATCTCGTTATGCCTTGGGTAACTTACACCGACCCCGAAATTGCTCATGTGGGTATGTACGAACGTGAAGCCCAAGAAAAGGGCATTGATGTCGCAACAATTAAAATTCCTTTTACTGATGTCGATCGCGCTGTAACTGATGGTGAAGAAGAAGGATTTCTCAAAATTCTTCATCCAAAAAATAGCGATCGCATTCTCGGTGCGACAATTGTTGCGCGTCATGCAGGCGAGATGATTTCTCAACTCACTATAGCTATTGTTAACAAGATAAGTTTAAGTCAGTTAAATCAAGTTATTTATCCCTATCCAACGCAATCCGAAGCTATTAAAAAAGCAGCAGATACTTACTATCTTTCTAATACTTTGACACCAAATACAAAACGATTATTAGCTTGGGTGAAACATTTTTCTTGATTGGGTAGTGGGGGCTCCGAGTTCCCCACTCCCTACTCCCTAATAATCAAGTGATGTTTTGAGTCAAAACTAATTTTACCTTGTTGTTGTAATTTTCCTAGAAGTCTCGTAATTGTAACTCTAGTCGTACAGCAAGCAATAGCAAAATCTTCATGAGTCAACCGATAATTTAAGCGGGTTCCTTCAGCAACTGACTGACCAATTTCTTGCTTTAAAAATTGTAATAAATTCTGAAAGCGATTTTGTACTCTTCTCACGCCACTTATCGCCAACAAAGATTCAGTTTGCCGCAACCGTTGATTGATTTTTGGAACTATTGTGCTGCTAATATTTGGCGAAACTGCTATTTCTGCTAAGTTGATTGATACCAACTCTACATCAGATAAAGCCATAGCTTGATAGATATGCAATGTAGTTAAGTTTGAACCAAAAATCATGCCTTGCCCTGCTAATCCAACTAGTACTTCTTCTTCTGTATTACATAACGTGCTTAGCTTAACCAAACCTTGATAAACGTACCAAATTATACTTAAATTAAGCGGGATAGTTTCTCCTTTACCATACTTATACCTTATACGTCCTTGAGCGAAGTCAAAGTTATTCTCACAGACGGTAACTGCCTGTAAATTTCGTTCTGTAATATCGCGTATTAACCACCGAAGAGAGGTTGGCTTACCTCCCGTATTGCGAACAACTGCCACTGTCATGGCAGCATCAAAAAACTTTCCGTTACTTTTCTGCCAACTTAGTGCTAGTTCTGATAGTTGGTCGCGTTCCTTAAGTTGAAACAGAAAGCCGCGAAAACTTGAGCGGTCTTGTAATGCCACGTAGTTAACTATAAGTTGGCCTATAAGACGCTGTTGTGGAACATTAAGGAGCTGACTCGCTGCACGATTTGCTTCTTGAATTATGCCAAGAATATCCGTCACTATATAAGCGTCTGGTGCAAACTCAAATAAGTCTTGGTAGCGTTGGCGTTGCGCTTCAAGCAAATTACGTGTTTCTATGAGTTGTTCGTTCTGTTGGTGCAGTTCATGTGTCGCTATTTTCACCATTTCAGAAGCACTACCCAGTTCAACAAGCGTCTGTGGTAGTATATCTGTCATTATAGGTGTATTATTCACACTTTCATACAAGTCTTTTAGCCGCACGTGCATTCCTTGTACGCGCTGTGTAAATCTGTCTATCTCTGGATTTTCTATATTCACTGGAATAACTCGATTGAAGCTCACATAGTTCATGTACCTAACACAATAGCTTGAAAATAGGGCAATGGGCATGACACATGGGGCATGGGAAAAGAATGATTTTTATCCCCTTGTTGTGGACATTTGACCGTGGGTGTCTAGCTAGAAAATTGGGCGTAGGGTGGGAAATACCTGCTAACATCAAACGGTGGGCATTGACCACCCTACAAAAATTGGTAATCTTAGGTTAAGAAATTTGGTAGTGAGTGAATTTAAAAACTAATTCTGTACGGGCGCAAGGCTATGCGCCCCTACTAACCACTAACCACTAACCACTTTCAAAGTTCCGAGGGCGAATCTGGGGCTACAGTTTCCCCAGTACCTATATTTAAGACCAAATCTTGGTCTGTAATTAAATCTGAGAGTTCCTTAACTTGCAAATTCATATCCTCGCACGCTTGCCGTAATTCTCGTGCGAAGGTGTTAAGGTCATCTCCATAGCCACACTGGCGAGCAGCAGTTTCTATTCCCTGCTTGGCATTCGCTCTTGCACAATCGACTAGTTCAGTGCCTTTTAATGGTGTAGGGGATGCCATATTTTTAGTTATTTGTTACTTATTGCCTCTCGTTCAGACTAGCAGTTACTTGGTAGCAACTCATCCTTCAAACGGTGGACTATATTTTCTGAGTGCCGATTTTTTTATGTCTCCTAGCAAATGAAAATTCGCTGCTATGCGGACAAAACCCGCCTGAGCGGGTTTACAATTCCTAACCTTCTGTTACTCCGCGCTGGCGGATGAGCGTTTATGTAGTTGCGAATTTTTTCGCTCAAGTTTTTTAAAACATTTTCTAAGCACTAATTGTTGGTTGATACAATAGGTTGCGCGTGGCTACCATACTTGATACTAAAAGATCCATATCTTCTTGGGTATGGAGGGCATTCACAGTAATGCGAATTCGAGGTTTAGCAACAAACCAAATCGGAGATACCCAAACACCGTGGTTTTTCATGATTTGTCTGCCAAAAACTTTGGGATTAATATCTGATGGTAAAACAACTGGAACGACATTTGTTTCGCCAATTGCCATAAAGCCTTGTTCGAGCAAGCGCGATCGCAAATAGCGGGTATTTTCCTGGAGTTTTTTGACTCGTTCGGGAAATTGCCGTACTTGACGGATACTCTCTAATGCTGCTGCAGCAAGTGGTGGCGATAAAGAAATTGTGCCGATAGAGGTTGGGGAAACGTTTAATAATGGTTTGAATTCTGACACGTGAGTGCTGATAGCAGCCCCTGCTGAGGCGGCAAATTTTGAGAATGTTGTCATAATTAAAGGTATGACGCCTCGCTCAATTGCGTATGACGGTAAAATACCAAAGTGTTCGTATATTCCTCTTCCTGTAGCTCCTAAAGCTCCACTGGCATGGGCTTCATCCATTAGGAGGACGCTACCTTCATATTTCCGCATGACTTCTATCATTTCTGGCAGAGGAGCAATATCACCATCCATGGAAAAGACTGCATCAGAAACAACGACAACGCGATCGTTGGGACGGACGTGCCGATACATTTTTCGAGCCAAATCTTCTGCATCGCAGTGGCGGTAAGCTTTCACTCGGACGCGAGGGCTGTGACCAAACACCTTACCGGAACGAGTTCCTGCGTTGACGACTGCTGAGACAATACAGCCGTGATTGAGGACATCCGTGAAAATTACAGTCTCTCTGGTATTTTGAAATCCAGGTACTGGGATCGCCAAGTGACAGAAGGCATCCATAAACGCTTGCATTGCCATCCATGCGTTTAGGAACAATTGCGTATGGGGCAAATGTTTAAAAGCTGAAATTTCATCCTCTAGTTCTTGGTGTAAATCGATACGACCGCTTAAAACCGAGCAAGAGCTGTTAGATGTACCGTACTTAAGAATAGAATCAATAGCGGCTTGCTTGACTGCTTCTTCTTGAACTAGTCCTAAGATGTCGTTACTGCAGAAACTGAGAACTGTCCGGCGTTCACCAGTTGCCACTTCTGTAATCTCTACCAAATTCCCCTGCTTTTGATGACAAATAAACTCGTCTGGGTCGAGTCCACTCTCGTACCAGCGCTGCACGTACTCTTTAACAATTTGCACTCTTATACTCCTCTCACCAAACATCGTTTGTCCCGCAAGACAGGTGTCTTTTAGTTATGGAAAATGGATAGGCAGCGATCGCTGTCTTCTTCCGTATTCCTGATTTGTTGGCGTTACCGCCTACCCCCAAAATTGGGTTAAGTGTGCCTTGGGTTGTGATTTAATACATTTTTACATGAATTTTTGATATTACTGGATTATCAGTTATTTTCTTCTATGGACACGACTAAGGAATAGTGTTTGCCTGCTGTTAAATGACCACTAGAATAGTGTAGTTGGTTCCCATGTTTTTGTGCTTGTGTTGTTTATTGCTGCTAAAATAAACAGTTATGTAATTCCTCTGTACGAACCTGTTCGTCTCAGTAGCCGTGTAATTTAGCAATACGGTGTATTTTGATTATGTGAACTCGTTCACCTCACTATTCGTAGAAATTTCATAGTTATCAAAAATATCTCATATTTTATCGATGTTACGCGATCGCAAGCTGTTAGTGCTGCTGTTAGCAGGTTCCCTGATAACAATGGCAGGGGGAATTGTTGCTCCTGTGTTGCCAGAAATAGTGCAACAACTCAACCTCAATCCAGTGGTAGCAGCCAACTTGGTAACCATTCACTGCTTGACAAATGCTTTGTTTAGCCCTTTGTTAGGTATCCTGGCAGATAAAGTAGGTCGCCTGCGCGTTCTGATTGCTTCACTGCTCCTCTATGCTGTATCTGGTACGGCGGGGGCTTTTATGCGATCGATAGAGCCATTGTTAGTGACACGAGGTTTGCTTGGCATAGCAAGTGGTGGAATTGCTGCAGCGAGTCTGGGTTTATTAGCCAGTATGTATGAAGGTCAGGCACGAAATCAAGCTTTAGGTCAAGCAACAAGTACCCTCACGATTGCAGGCATTTTTTTTCCTCTATTAGGTGGTTGGGTAGGCTCATCTAATTGGCAATTTACTTTTTATTTATACGGTTTGGGGTTGCCATTAGCAATTTTGGTCGCCTTAATTCTAAGGAAAAAACAGACGGTACAGAAACAAGCAAATGTATCTCCCACTCGTGACAAACTCTATCAAGTTTTTGGCGATCGATACGTACTGTGGTTATTACTAACCCTTGGGTTAGCTTCTATCGTCATGTATTCTGTAGTTATTTACACACCTCTCTACCTGAAACAAACCATAGGAGTTGGAACAGTTCTTAATGGAGTTGTTTTAGCATCACGAGCAGTTGGGGCTGCTGCTATATCAGCATTTGGTGCTCGACAAATCGCTAAAAATATCGGCACAGAACGTTCTATTACAGTAGGATTTGGGTTAATGGCACTGACACTGGCAACACTTCCCTTACTTCGAGAACTCAGTTTGATTTTAATAACAGCAATACTTTTTGGTTTGGGTTTTGGTATTGTCATGCCCAATCTCTACAGCATCCTAGCAAATCTAGCTCCGGTGGAATTGCGATCGAGCGTACTAGCCGCTGGAACAGGCGCGGGCTTCTTAGGTCAGTTCCTTTGTCCGATCCTATTGACACCCGCACTCCATTATGGTGGATTTGAAGCAATATTTTATACTTCAGCAAGCTTATCTGTTGCAGCTGGATTACTGCTGATATTTTTTCCCACAAATAGTAAATTTACCAAATCCGATTCAAATTAGATATTAGATCCCCCCTAGCCCACGCCAGTCGCTGTGAGTTCGGGAGACCCTCCTGCAGCGCTGGCTCCCCTTAACAAGGGGGGAAAGTCTTTAAAGTCCCCCTTTTTAAGGGGGATTTAGGGGGATCGTGTGTAGCAATCATTTGGAGAATTGGTATAACCTAATCTCCTGTTCTACTTTTAGCCCTGCAAGAAAATTGCGGTCTTCGCTAATGTGAGGAAATTTCAGTTGAGAATCAGGAATTCCCTTTTGCAACTGACGTTTCCGAATAATAGCAAAGCTACCCGCCTCCAAAATTCTCAATCTTGGAGGAGGCACCTGATCCTTGCGCTTGGAACCATAATACACGTTAATCTCTTTGAGATTGCGGTCAAAACTAGCAAGAAAAGCTTGGGGATCGCTTAATTTTGCACCAGAAGCAAGTTCAATATTCACTAAGTAGTGAGCGGGAAACTCATTCTCCGATAAAGTAATACAAAAATCCTCTAGAGGTAAACCAAATTCCTGCTGCAAGACTTGCATGACTTGAGTGGCATGAAATTCAGTTGTTTTTTCTGTTGTGGAAGAAAGTATTCCGCCGCGACGATGACGAAAGACAATTAGAGGCGCTTGCTCGTAAAAACCTAGCACTTCAACAACATCACCAATGTCATAACGGTAGAAGCCACTATAGTTAGTCATTAAGATGCGGTAGAGTTTTCCTGGCTGAACTTCTGTAGCAAGTAGGGTTTTAGGGTGTTCTTCATCCCATTGGTCTTCTGGAATAAATTCAAAAAAGCCAGTTTCTATAGCTAGGATACTGCCATCATTGTTGAAGTCATGATAAATACTCAGCGTGCCTTCTGCTGTGGCAAACACTGCACCAAACACAGGAGTGTCTCCCAAGTAAGAAGGAAATCTTTCAAAGTAAAAATCGGAAGTTCCTCCTCTTGCAGTGGCAATATAAGACAGATCGGGCCATGCTACATTTGGAGTCAGACGCCCGTGCGATCGCAAAACTTCTCGTAGTTGTGCGGCGCGATTCGGATTGGCTGACCATCTTTTTTCTAATTGAAACCGCAATTCTGGTTCTAGTTTCAACCAATCGGCTATTGTTCCTTTGTCTATATCTCGGATCGACTCTTCGGCGTATTGCTCCAGATAATTGCACGTTCTAAGGATCAGCATGGGAAAGTTGGCGATGATGCCTCGCATAGAGGGGTCATTCAGGGAAAATAAAAAGCACAAATAGTGCCGTGTTATGCTGTCCTCTGTTTTCAATGTTTCATAGGGATGGGCAAAAAGTTGTTCGTAGAGGAATTTTCCCATGCGAAGGACTCCCGTACCGCCTGGTCCGTAGTCAATTCCGCCACTAGTACGCCCTGTTATTTGCGCCGTGTTGGTCACTAGCAGTTTGCCAAACTTTTTTTGCCGCGATCGCAGTGCTTCATTCAGAAAACCAATACAAGTCAGGTTAGCCCATCCTAAAGAGTTTTGAAATCGTTTAGTAACAGGAATTAACTTCTGGTTCCCTGTAGAACCACTAGTCGTGTTTAAATAAACAACCGGGTCTGGTGTGAGGACATTTTTTTCGCCTTTGGCAATGCGATCGACATAAACTTCGTAGCCACTGTAAGGTAGAATTGGAACCCTTTGCTGAAACTGGTCAATAGTTTTGATATCTTTTAACCCGTATTTACGACCCAACTCTGTATCTTTGTGTGCCTGCAACAGCTTGTATAAAAACTGTTCTTGTACGGCATCAACTTGACGAGTTTTCTTAACAAAATTTTCTTTAGCACGTTCTGCAACGAATGTCAAAGTTGGTAGTAAAAAGTTTGTCATTGGTCACTGGTCACTGGTCACTGGTCACTGGTCACTGGTCACTGGTCAAGATTTTCATTTTTTGAAACAATGATTGACTGAACAACACACAACACTGACCTAAGCCAGGAATCTACTTATGCATTTACAATCAAAACAGAACTTTGAGTCAGAATTATACAACATAACTCACCCAATACCACGAATTGATATAGCAGATTTAACACCAGAAATATTTTTTGAGAAATACCGAAAAACCAGTACGCCAGTTATGATTACGGGATTATTACAAGATGAGTGTGACTGGACTCTCGATTATTTGTGCAAAAAGCTTGGCAATCAAAAGTTTGTTTTTCGGAATTATGGAAGTGCTAGGTACAAACAGGAAAAACGCAAATGGAAAACTATTGGCAGTGGCGTCGATCTGGAAATTATGTCCTTTAGTGAATTTGCCGATCTTATGCGTAATGGCAAAGCTCGCGAAAATGATGTTAATCTAGGAAAATATCCTTTAAAAAATACGTCTCTTGCCGATAATCTCTCATTAAAAAATATTGGAGACAAACTAGGTTTAACAAAATCGGCGAGCAATCTAAACATTTACGTGAATCCATCCGGTCATAGATCGGGTCTGCATTATGACTCAGTGGACGGAACGCTGATGCAAATGCACGGTTCAAAAAAGGTGGTATTTTTTCCACCTTCTCAAACGAATAACCTTTATCCATTTCCAGTTTATATTCATCTTTTTTATGGGTTGAAAATGCGTTGCTGGTTTAGCCAAGTCAATTTGGAAAATCCAGATCTTACATCATTTCCAAAATTTCAAGAAGCACTCCAGCACAGACGTGAAGTCATTCTTAATCCCGGTGAAACTCTTTTCATACCTGAAGGTTGGTGGCATGATGTAACGGCATTAGGGGATGAAATGGTTTGTTCGGTTAATAGATTCTGGCGAGTTTATCCTATTTCACGAGTTTTATTGTCTAGAAGTCGGTGGCGTGCAGTTTTGGGAATGATATTGGCATTACCTCATATTTTATTTAATTTTGTCAGTGCCGCTTTTAGTCGCGATCGCAAACAAAAATTCAGCAAAATTTCCCATAGGTTATAGAATAGGCAATAAACGTGTGAGGTAAAGAAAGTCGATGACCGAGTTGGAGAAGCTTTCTACAAGCCCAGCCTTCTCCTTGGGGGTGGGAATCGCCTGTTTTGTCATAGCATTTGTTTTGGCGAGTTTGGTTGAATACTGGATACATCGGTTAATGCACGCCTCGCCTCGGATCGGCGAACGTCATCGCGACCATCATCGCCGTAATGAAGGACAAGGGGTTGTGTGGGAGTTTCGGGACTATATCAAAGGCAGTGCTGTGGTAATGTTTTTGATGTTTTTCCACTCTTGGCAAGCGGGTATCGGCTGGTTTTTAGGTGCGCTTGTTTATGCTGCATTTTCAGCTTATGCCCATCAACTCCAACACGAAAACCCAACGAAGTGCTTCTGGATGAAGATACCAGTCCATTACGTACATCATAAGTATGGGATGTGGCATCATAATTTTGGCTTGGCTGTGGATTGGTGGGACCATATTTTTGGGACTTACAAACCAGTGGAATGGTTGACAGCACAAGAACTCAACCAACCAGAACGAGGTTATTTTCAGATGCGGTGGTGGTGACAGTGACCACCTGACCAGTGACCAGTGACCAGTGACCAGTGACCAATGACCAGTGACCAGTGACCACCACCAGTGAGCATTGGGTCATAAGATAAAAATCTTATGTATAAGATTGGTTTTTCTTAGAGTTTTGGTATATTTTTTCTAAATAGCTTCAAGCTTTTTTCGGCTGCCGGAACTGGAGGAAAACACATTTGAATTATTTCCATGAGGCAAAAGCCCACTTTGTTGCAAGTCATCAGCACCCTATTAACCAGTTTTTACATCACTTAACAAACTTACTGGCAATTGCGGCAGTCGTCTTTCTGTTCTATGATTGGCGACTGACACTTGTTTGTCTGGTGCTGACTCAAGTTTTTGCTTTGGGTGGGCATGCGGTTTTTGAGAAAAATCATCCCGCTTTTGTTAAGTACCCTGGTATCACCATCCTGGTCTCGCTATCATGGTCTTTCGAGAACTGGTTTGGTCTACGCCAACTCTGGAAATACTTTACGCAAAAAAACAGCTTAGGGGCTTCCAAATAAAAAAATCTCCTAAAATTTTGTGGTGCGGGCGTCCCCGCTCGCCAAAAAACATAGGACGGGCGAGGACGCCCATCCCACAAAATACAGGACGGGCGAGGACGCCCATCCCACAAGATGGATAATTTATTTCTTGGAAATCTCTTCATACTCGCAAGCAACTGGTGATAAGGAGTCGTTCATGTATCAAGGTCTACTGGTAATCGATGCAGATGCCCATAAATTGGAAAATCCTCTAGTTATGCGGGATTATCTTGAACCGGAGTATCGCGATCGCATCGGTCTTGTAATTGATAAATTGGGGGATCAACGGGCAAGAATTGTAGACTTTAATCCAGTAACGGGTAAAAACGATTACCAACGGATGTTTCCTCAGCCTCAAGGTTTGGGTAAAGGTGGCTTCCGCAACTTGCATCCAGACACCACATTGGGTGCAATGTTCAACAAAGTGCGAATTGAACATATGGACCAGGAAGGTATTGACGTTCAAGTGATTTATGGCACATTAAACTTGATCTTCTCAAGCCTCTTGGATAAAGATTTAGCAGTTGCACTTTGCCGCGCCTACAACAACTATATTGCCGAAGACTGCCGGGGATACGATAATCGACTCAAGCCAATTGGCGTTATTCCACTCCAGGATGTAGACGCTGCAGTTGCTGAGATGCGCCGTTGTGTGAACGAATTGGGCATGATAAGCGTGGCGGTTGCTCCCAATATGCCAATTCCCCATCCCAAAGCACCTCAAGCTTTTCCAGAAATTCGTACCTGCAAAACAATTAGCCATCCCGATTTTCGCCCAATACTACAAGCAGCTGTCGATTTAAATATAGGATTGGGCATTCATGGAGGTCCCGGTTCTTACATGGTGGGAGGCATTTCCGACCATACGGAAACTTTTGTTCTTACCCACATTTTCGTGCAACGGAACCAACAACAGCTAGCATTAGCACGCATGGTGTTTGATGGAGCTTTTGAACAATTCCCTACACTCCGAGTTGGCTTTTTAGAAGGCGGTTGCGGTTGGGTACCTGATCTCGCTCATGCTTTTCACGAACATTGGGAAAAGCGCATCCGTGACTTTGACCCCAAACACCCCTATCGCCCCTCGCTGATGGAATTCACAAAGTTAATGATTCAGGAAAGAGGTAGCCACAACAATATCAATCTGATTAGTCAAGCAAAAAATCTCTTTGACTTGTTGTGGAATGTTCAACACGATCCTGAAAAAATCGACGATGCTAGCTTGTACGAACATTACGATCTCCGTCACAGAGATCCGTTAGAGTACTTTGAACGGGGGCAAATCTTTACCTCTTTTGAGTCAGACGATCCAGGTCCTTCCTATCTTCACATTGCTATGGGAGAAATGGGTAAGCGCTTGGCTTGTTTCTCTGGAGATTACGGTCACTGGGATGGTGTTCTTTACAACTGCGTTCAAGATACAGCTACAGTGGCTGAGTACGATCGCGAGCATTTAGGGTTATTACTAGGTGGTAATGCTTTATCCCTGTATGGCGATCGTTTGCGTCAATCCCTACCTCAAAATTTGTTAGCACAAACGACTCAAGCAGCAGTATAGGGAACTCATGGAACTAGCCACAACCCTCAAAAGCCAAACAGTTCAAAACCGCGTTCGTGAAGTTGGTATTAACCCAAATTACTGGTATCCAGTCCTCTGGGCTGACCAACTCAAAGTTGGTAACGTTCTGTCTGTGGTAGTCTGGCAGCAAGCGATCGTTATCTATCGCGATCTAAGCGGTCAACTGCACGCTTTGGAGGATGCTTGTCCTCACAAAGGAGTTGCACTACATAAAGGAAAAGTTCGAGGGTATAACCTTGCTTGTCCCTATCACGGTTGGGAATTTGATGGAAGTGGCGAGTGCGTAAACATCCCTTATCTGCCAAAAGGGCAAAAACTCCCTTGCGCCCAAGCCCGCAGTTATCCAATTCAGGAAAGATATAACCTGATTTGGATATTTCCAGGCGAAAGTGTCTTAGCTGAGGAATGCGAATTGCCCAAAGTTCCAGAATTTGACCAGCCCGAATGGTTAATGGTGCCAATCCCAGCTCGCTTTAAAGCACATTTCTCCATTTGTAATGAAAACACAATGGATGTCTTTCATGGGTATTTACACCAAGAACTACAGGGCTGGTTCGATCCCGTGTTGATTAACTTAAAGGCAACAGAATCATCAGTAAGTGCCAACTACAGAGTTTCTTATAAAGGTGTTCTGACCAAATTTTTAGGACTGAGTGACAAAGCAACTGGAGTCACAACTCGCACTGTTTCAATTCAGTACAGCTATCCCCACTATCACAGTTCTCTTGAGGGAGTTTCCTCATTATATTTAATGAGGTTGCCAGTTGGTCTCACCGAAACGCGATCGTTTTCTCTTTTCTTTCTCAAAGTTCGCCTTCCAAAGTGGATACTTCTGCCACTTAAGACATTTCTTGCTAAGTTTATTTGGCGTTTCTTGTTTCGTAAATTTCTCGACCAAGATATAGAAATGATTGAGAGCGAACAGCAAACTTATCTTGCCAATCCCCAGAGACGTTATGTCGAAATTAACCCTGCTATTATTGCTCTCCAAAGAGTTATTGTTTCTCAATACGAAAAATTTATAACGAATAGTAATTAAAAATAAAATAATGCGCGTTTTACTGTTATATCCTCTGTTCCCAAAATCCTTTTGGTCTTTTGATAAAGCTATAGAACTCATCGGACGCAAAGTTTCATTTCCGCCTTTAGGGATGATTACGGTTGCAGCCATCCTACCTCAAACGTGGGAGTTCCGCTTGGTAGACCGCAATGTTCGGTTTGAAACTGAATCTGATTGGAAGTGGGCAGATCTGGTCATTGTTTCAGGAATGATCGTTCAAAAATCAGATATGTTACACCTCATCCGCGAAGCAAAACGACGGGGAAAACTAGTAGCAACAGGAGGACCATATGTCTCTTCTGTTCCCAAAGACGCTCAAGAGGCTGGGACAGATTTTCTAGTTTTGGATGAAGGTGAGATTACATTGTCAATGCTGGTTGAAGCCCTAGAACGGGGGGAAACACAAGGAGTATTTAGTGCTAACGGAGAAAAACCAGATGTCACTATTACACCTATTCCAAGATACGACTTGCTAGAGCTAAATGCTTATAGTGATATGTCCATACAGTTTTCGCGAGGTTGTCCCTTTCAGTGCGAGTTTTGTGACATTATTGTGCTATACGGAAGAAAACCGCGTACTAAAACTCCTTCACAACTTTTAGCTGAGTTGCAGTTTCTCTACGATCTGGGTTGGCGAGGCTCGGTTTTCATCGTGGATGATAACTTTATTGGCAACAAGCGTAATGTTAAACTGATGCTGCGCGAGTTAATTCCTTGGTTAGCAGATCGCGGTTACCCTTTTAAGTTTTCCACTGAAGCATCTGTGGATTTGGCACAAGATCCAGAATTATTGGATTTGATGATTGCTGCTAACTTTGGGAGTGTCTTTTTGGGAATTGAGACACCAGATACAGATAGTTTAACTTTGACGCAAAAATTCCAAAATACACGTCATTCTCTTGTAGAATCAGTCCAAAGAATTAATCGAGCAGGTCTGCGAGTGATGGCTGGATTTATTATTGGCTTTGATGGCGAAAAGAAAGGAGCGGGCGATCGCATTATTGATTTTGTAGAAGCGACTGCTATTCCTCAAGCTATGTGCAGTATGCTCCAAGCATTACCCAGCACAGCACTTTGGCATCGGCTTCAAAAGGAAGGGCGGTTGTTGAACGAGGATGCTAACATTAACCAAACTACGCTGACTAATTTTCTTCCCTCTCGTCCTTTGACAGAGCTGGCTGAAGAGTATATGAGATGTTTTTGGGAACTTTACGAACCAAAACGCTATTTAGCACGAGTCTTTCGACACTTTATCGTTATGCAACCTTCTCCGAATAAAAAGAAATTTCGCGTACCAGAGTTAAATTATATTCGGGCATTTCTCATCATTTGTTGGCGACAAGGAATCAAGCGCGATACACGATTTCAATTCTGGCTTCAGTTGTTTTCTATTATTTGGAAAAATCCAGGAGTTTTTCAAACGTATATAGTAAATTGTTCTCTTTTAGAGCATTTCATTGAATACCGCAAAATTGTTCGCAATGAAATTCAAGCACAACTCGATAAATATGTAGAGGATAAGCCTTTAGTTTTTGTTGGAAAATAGGGCATGGGGATAAACAATTTCTCAATATATAGCGGTTTTCAATTGGCTCCAATACATTTAAGAATTAAGGAACCGCAGATGCACAGCAAAGCACGCGGATAAATCTGTACTTTGTTCAAATGAGAACTGCTATAAAATCTAAAATCTCAAACCCAAAATCTAAAATCCAAGATGGTAATAACCTCAACAAAATTTGAAATTCGAGCAGTTACAACTCTAGTCGAAAACGAAATGTTTTTAGATGTACCTGCAAGAGTATACGCGAAAGATCCTTATTGGGTATCTCCTATCCGTAGTAGTGTTGCCAAGCAATTTACGTCTGCAAATACCTTCTTGGATTATGGAAAACTGCAACAGTTTATTGCTATATCACAAGAGGTTAAAAAACCTCAAGCCGTGGGACGAATAGTGGCTGCTGTTAATCAACGGCTAATAGAGCGTGAAGGGCAAAACATTGGCTTGTTCGGTTTTTTTGAATGTGTTGATGATTTTACTATAGCTCAAGCTTTACTAGATGCTGCCTGCAAATGGTTGAGAGAGCAAGGAATGACTACTGTTAGGGGACCAATCGATTTATCTACTCATAATGGTTGTTTGTTTTTAGTTAATGGATTTGACTCACCACCAATGGTGATGATGCCATACAATCCGTCTTATTATGCAACGTTTATGGACAAGGATGGATGGCATAAAGCTAAGGATGCTTATGCTTATGATTTTCCTTTAGACAAACCGCTTCCCGAAGAGTTTGAGAAAGGCTATCATATTGCTTGTAAATCTGGTGTCAACTTTCGACCAATTGAGACAAAAGGTGAAGGATTCGATCGCGATGTTAAGAGTATATATCACCTTTTCAATAGCACTTTTGCGAATAATTGGAGTTCTACACCCCGTACTGAAGCAGAATTCGTGGAAGAAGCTCAAGATCTGAAAGATTTAATAGATCCAGATGCTTTCCCAATTGCAGAATATGATGGCAAAATGGTGGGTTTTTTTATGGGGTTACCAGACTACAACATTCCCCTTAAGCACGTAAATGGAAAACTTAACTGGTGGGGAATTCTTAAGTTTCTTTGGTATCGTCGCCAAATCGATCGAGGGCGAGTCTTAATCGTTTGTTCGCTACCAGAATATCGACGGAAAATGGTTCCTTTAGCCTTAATTTATTTAGGAATGCAAGGTGGAAGCAAAACGGGAAAACCTTATAAAAGGGCTGAGCTTTCTTGGGTGTTTGAAGATAATTTTCCCTCGCGCAAATTAATTGAAGCAGCTGGTGGCAAAATTTATAAAACTTACAGAATTTATGAAAAAGCTTTATAAGAATCTTATACGATCTTTGAAATTTCAGTAGGTAGGGCTAAAGCCCACCACTTGCATGATATGGTGGGCATTGCCCACCCTACTTACTCCCGGAGGCTTTTAGATGAAAGCACTTGTGACTGGGGCTAATGGATTTACAGGTTCTCACTTAATCAAGGCTTTGCAAAATCGAGGCAACACTGTTGTTGGGTTAGTACGCAAATCTAGTAATTTAACCCGTCTTGAGAATCTTAACGTTAAATTGGTTTACGGCGATATTACTGACAGAGATGCACTCCGAGCAGTCATGGTTGATATAGATATTGTTTTTCACACTGCTGCTTATGTGGAGCTAGGAATTGTCAATGAAGCGGAGATGGAGCGGGTAAATGTAGAAGGGACGAGAGCCGTTATAGAAGTTGCGCGAGAAACTGGTGTATCGAAGTTAGTTTACTGTAGCACGATTGGTCTATTTGGCGATACACAAGGTCAAGCAGTGAATGAAACTTTTCAAAGAACGCAAAAGTACTTTTCCTCTGCTTACGATCGCACGAAATACCAAGCCCAACAATTAGTCGATCGAGCCGTTGAAGCTGGTTTTCATGCTGTGAGCGTTCTTCCTTCTGGAATATTTGGTACTGATGACCCCCATTTTGGTCCTGTCCTAGATTTGTTTTCTAAAGGAAAGCTCAAAGTGTGGGCGGGTGGCGATCGCATTACTGGGATTGTCCATGTAGATGACCTTGCAGAAGCGATGATTTTAGCAGCAGAAAAAGGTAAACCAGGAGATTACTATATTATTTCTGCAGGTGACCTAACGCTACGCGAAATGTTTGCCATTGTTTCCCAAGAAACAGGTATTCCAGCGCCTCGTGAAGTTCCCAAACCCCTCGTGAGATTGGCGGGAAACTTACTCGATCCAATTGGACGGCTACTCAAATGGCAACCACCCATTAGTCGCGAACGGGTTCACTATATATACGATCGATGTGTCCGAGTAGATGCTACTAAAGCCCGTAACGAACTTGGTTGGAATCCTCGTTCAGTGACAGAAACTTTACGCGAAATAATCAGTGACCAGTGACCAGTGACCAGTGACCCATCCCCAATCCTCAATCCCCAACCTATTTATTAAATATCGTCGCGGGGTCGAGACGGGTGACTTTTTGAATGGCAAAAACAGCCGCACCAGTACACATGATAATGGTGACACCAAAAACAGCGATCGCAGTTGTGGGCGTAATTAAAATGAGGATGCCTTGACTTGCTAGCGTCCAAGTGGAAACTCCCAAGCAAAGCAGAATTCCTGGCATGTAACCTAGAACAGCCATCCATATGGCTTGCTCTACAATGACGCTGTAAATCGCCCAATCAGAAGCACCCATAGCTTTCAGCGTACCAAACTCTTTGAGATGTTCTGACACCGAAGAATAAAGTATCTGTCCGACAACAATAGCTCCTACAATGATTCCCACTGTTGCACCCAATCCTAAAATGAATCCAATGCCAGTTCGCTTTTGCCAGTAAACCTCAGTTTTTCTAATCATTTCTGCACGGGTGTAGGCACGGGTGTTGGGTAAGGCAATGCTGAGTTTCTGCTTAAGTGCCTGCAAGTCTTGACCGGGTTGAGCTTGAATGAGGATATAGGTGATGGGGTCTAATGAAGATAAAGGTTTTGGTGCGGGAGTTGAGTTTTTCTCTGGATCTACGTAAGTGGTGGTACATTGAATGTCTTTTGAACCCGTTTGCATTCGACAAGACACATTAGAAGTTTTACCAGAACTTACGTAAGCCGTGGCACTTTCTAGAGAAGTAAACATATAAGGATTTGATGCGATCGAGCGATTTCCTTGAGTGAAGCCAACCACTCGTACAGGCAAAGTATTGACTTGTGCGCGATCGCCTACACGTCTTACACTTAAAGACTCTGCATTAAATGTATCTACTATTACAGTATATGGCTCTTTCAAAGTATTTTTATTGCCTTGGATGATATGAGCGGGTGTAAACAATTGCCCATCTGGGTCAAACCCAATGATTCTTACTGGAGCAATTCTTCCCATGGGGTGACGCCATACTCCTCCGGTAGCGATTAAAGCTTCTGCATTTGCAACACCAGGTACTTCTCTTGCTAAATTGAGATGTGCTAATGGCATTGGCAGCGTAAGGTCGAGGTAAATCATGCTGTCAGACGCCACCCAAATATCAGCCGTGGAATTATTGATTAATTTAGTAGAGGAGCGCGTAAACCCATTAAAGATACCAGTTTGAATAGTCACTAGGCTAACGGCAAACATAATACCTGCCTGAGCTGCTAGAAAGCGAGGAATATCTTCAAGCAGATTTTTACGGGCAATTGAAACCATAACAAAAGCTGGTATATTAAGAAGTTTTTTTAGTATGACAATAGCCATAGTATGCTAAACGTCTATTAGTTGTGTTGGCAAGCACAAGTTCTTGACCGAGCGCTCCCTTGATCATTCTATGGACAGAGATTGTACTCAGGAAATATGTTTTATGAATTTGGCTATTAGACATAGGCGTGAAAAAGATGTAAGGGCGCAAGGCATTGCGCCCCTACCGATGTACTTCATTTACCTGAAAAATGCTGTGTAAAGCCGTTGGCGATCGGCTTTTTAGTAACGCTTGAAATATACGTAGTAGGTAGGGCTAAAGCCCACCAAAACTCCTATTGGTGGGCTTTAGCCCTACCTACGGTACTTAGAAATTTTCACAACTCATTTATGGTTCCTATATGCTTTTTTTAGTAGCACGCCAGTGTCTAAAATAGGTGACTATCCTAGCAAAAAATAGCTCCAAAAAAGCTATTTTACTTTGCCATCCGGGGTATTTTCGTATCAAATACCATGTAGCTGATGGACTCAACCATAGACTAGGGTATTTTTGTAAGTGTTTAGCAAATTCTACTCCCTCAAGTGAATCTGCTAATCGATCCACTAATTTCAGACTAAGCGGTAGCTTGTTAAGATTGGCAGATGGATCGCTGTGTGCGTTAACCCAGTGCGGTTCCCCACCTTTGTTGTATGTTTTGGCTTCCGGATGCCCAAAACCAATGTTATGTACAAAAGACACCATCGGCGTAATATGTACGTACCTTTTGTACAAACAAGCCAAAGTTAGAGTTATTACCCAATCTTGTTGATGATTGTTTTCTAGGAAAAATTGATTAATAATTGTATACTTTGTTTGAATTGTTGCAGGAATTTTATAAAAATTACCAAAAGGGTTATAGCCTTGTTTATAGTTAGCAAGATTTAAATCGTGCCAACGATCTGCCCACGTTCCCCAACCCCAGGGAAAGACTCGTTGCGATACCATAAAATCTTCTTGAATAACTCGCTCCAAGTCATGAGGAAAATTTGCATAGGCTGCAACGGAAAACACTTGAGAAGAATCCCGATAAGCTACCAACAGCCGACACATTCTGTCATAAAAATAAGGATTGGGAACAACGTCATCTTCTAAATACACAGTAGCGGGAAAATCATTAAAAACTTGAGTTAGAGCAGTCACTGCATTGACATCACAGCCTAAATTACGCGGACGAGATATAATATCGATGGAAACAGTATTGGAAAATTCTTGCAGTAAATTAATAGATTTTTCTATCAAGATTTTGTCTTTTTCATTCCGCGCTCCATCAATAAAAGCCAGAATTTTTTTTGGCATTAATGTTTGTTTGGCTATGGCTGCTAAAACTTGTTCCAATAGATCGGGGCGAGTAAAAGCAAGTAGAACAATAGGTGGTAAATCTTCTGGGAGTTCCACTTCATTCAAAAATATAGGAACTGTTAATTCTCGAGCGGCGTAAATATCTTTAAGATTTTTAGTTGCACCCATTTCAAATTATCGATCCATTTTCAAGTCTTTTGCAGTCACTTGCTCAGAAAGAGAAATTTTTATGTCTTTGTTGTGCTACTTATTATAACTCAAATTGGATTACTCCCTTCCCACCAAAAAATTGTCTAAACCTGTAGGGTGGGCACTGCCTACCAATAGGTGAATGGTGGGCAGTGCCTACCCTACAAAAATCGATAATTTTAGAGTCAAAAGGGAGTAATGTACTGGTGGTGTAGCGAAAAGAGAGTAGTTATAATGAGTCATCTTTTACACCACATGACGCTTGAAAATTAATTTCCATGCCAGTCTATCAAACCAAAAATCAATTTTCTACCTCTGTATTTCTACTTGTATTAGGTTTTGTTATCGCTTCTAGCCTTGGATTTGTAACGAAGACAAATTTTGCACATGATGCAAAAGAGACAAGTTCAGAAAAAGTTCTTACCCAAACTCCACTAAAACCAGCACCTGAAGAAATCGTACAAGTTGGGGAAGTACGCTCTTTACCAGGCAAGCTAGATACAGTGCCTGTCTTTAATAGCAATAGCCCTGAATGGATCAAAACTGAGGGAATTTTACTGTCCACCTTTCCGGCAAATGGAAAAAAAGTTTCAGCCGCGCACTTAAACTTTCCTTTTCAGGGAAGATTTGACTTATTTGCTCATCATTACACCCACACTCCCAAAGATTTGCAAACGCTCTATTTGGGAGTACTTTTGCACAATCCAAGTCCAAAATCAGTAACAGTGGATGTTTTACAGGCAGCAAGTTACTTGATGCAGGATGCACCATTCGTTACCTTACCGTCCTATGTAGAGAATTCTGATGGAAAAGCTTTTGCAGGACCGGGGAATAGGGCTGTAGCTGATGTACTTCGGGGTGTCAGACAAAGTGATTTTCCTGCACGGCTAGTCATTCCCCCACGTCAAAGCCGGATGTTACTCAATCATGCCATTCCAGTTAAAAATCTCGAAAAGCCCGTAAATGGTCGTTCTAGTTTTATGAGGTTACGTAGTCATGGCAAAGTTTATGCAGCAAGCTTGGCAATGTTTGCTAAGAAAAATGCTGACTTGAGCGATCGCTCGCCCACTTTAGCAGAATGGCAAGCTTTACTGGACACAGGAACCTTTGCAGGACCGCGAGATAAAATCCCAACTCCACTAGACCAAACTAGCGGACAACTTATTTATAGCCGTGTTGCAGGTGTTTCCCAAGGTTCTCAATGGCAAGCAACACTATTAGATAGCCCACAAGCAAAACATTTGACCATTCCACAACGAGGTAAAGCCATTTCCTATGTCATAGATACTCTTCGTGGAGGTCGTTTGGGAACGAGCCAAAATCAAACCGCAAAAATGCTCGTGCGCTATCCCGATACAGCTTATGAAGCGCACGGTAACTATGGAGTAGAATACAGTCTTAATCTACCTTTAATCAACTCTACCAATCAAAATCAAACTGTATCTCTCACATTAGAGACTCCTTTAAAGGAAGACACTTTATCCAAAGGAGGTTTGCGATTCCGTAAACCATCTTTAGATTTTCCTTTTTTTCGAGGTACGGTAAGGCTACGTTATGTTGATGACAAAGGAGAACAAAAAACTCGTTACGTACATTTATGGCATAGAACTGGTCAGGTATTCTGAGGGCAATGTGCATTCATTGGGATGCTCCCTATGGGGTAGCGATCGCATATTGATTAACGACAATACATATTAATAAAAAATAAGACACAAGAACATGGATACCGAACTCAAGTGTTTCTGTATTTCCATATCCTTATGTCTTTTTTAAGTGAAACCTTTCAGATTTGTTCCTACTTCTCTTTAAGAATAAGCATTGCATTGTTTGATAGTTGAGAAACTCTTCATTTATCTAAGAGTTATATCAGTACCATCACTGCAAGAATTATTCTACCCTTCAACTTTTTACACTCAACTCACATCACACTTATGCTCAAAAGTGTATTTAAAAAGTTCTGATGATGACATGAGTAGTTTCACGGAATTTATCTTTATTAGTGGTTAGTTGTTAGTGGATAGTGGTTGGTCGTTCCCTACTAACCACTAACTGATAACTACTAAGAGGATGTTTTAAAAGTCCTTTCATCAGTAGCAAAACATCCAAGCTCCCCCTAAATCCCCCTGAAAAAGGGGGACTTGTAAGAGTCTTTTCCCCCCTTTTTAAGGGGGGCTAGGGGGGATCGTGATACAACAATAGACTTTACAAACATCCTCTAACCATTAATATAAATTTTCCAGGCATATTCTTAAAACGCGAGTATAAAGGAAAATACTTTCAAAAAAATAATTAATTAAACTGGTCTAAAAGTAACATGGCAAATTCTTCGTCGAACCCTGCACCAAAACCCTATAGACAAAATCACACAAAACAAGGTGGAGTTAAGCGTGTCTCTAAAAAATTGAAAAAGAAACCCGAGCGCAAAAGTTGGCTAGTATCAGCGATCGCATTGACGGTTTTGATGGGTAGTGGCGCTTTAGTTGTCACTTTTGCTTGGATTAGCATCCAATTTATACTCAATCCCTATCAAGTCGGCTGGCTGAATAAATTTTTGCCCGGTTGGGCGCAATTTTCCACGACAGGTGAAGAACGTCCTCATACTCTCAAACAAATTCAAGGCTCTCTCAAAGAGCAGGGATTGGAAGCAGGACAAATTTTCCCTTTGAAAGGCGATACAGCATCGTCCTTTTTGCTCCCTGTTTTGAAGAAACATTCTAATTGCCAGTCTGATTGTCAATCTATAGTCGAACTCAGAGTTTATCAACGTTCTAAAGAATTAGAAGTCAAATCTAACTCGGAGAAATATTATCGTTTAGCATCTCAGTTACCTGTTGTAGGACCAGAGGAATCTTTTGTATTGGCTCCTTTTGCTAAAACTACAGATGAAGATCGAGGTTCTAGTTTGTCCTTACCTCTGAATACAGTAGGGCGTTTTGAAGGTGAGACGCCATCATCTGGAGTTTGGTTTTATTTGCGGAGCGATCGCCAAGAAGGAACGAGTCTGATTGCTTACGGTATCGTTGTTTATTACAATAGCGATCGCTCTCTCTTACAATTTATGTTGCCCTGGACTAGCCCAAACGGGCATTTACCTGAGTGGCGACAAGTTACAGGTGGTGGAAACAAAGAACTTATTGTGGATCGAACAGTGGGTTTAGAACCTCAGTTAAAAATCTACCAAGCCCAACCTGTCAAATACTTTCTCAATCCCATTGAGTTAGAAGAAATTGCTTTCAAGCAACCCACTCTTAAGCATTCAGTGTACCGAGATGCACTCTTATTAGCCCGTAGCGGATTGTGGACGCCAGCTCTTGAACGGTTGGAATCTCTAAAGAAACGTCAGAAAAAGCTTTTTTCTCCCCTCGTGCAATCCCAAATGGATGCAATTCGCTTGCACTCGCAAGTCACCAAGACTCAAGCCACAACAATCTGGGCTAGCCCTAGCCAAGAAGTTTTGGCAGATATAATAGATGGTCGTTGGGAAAAAGCTTTACAGGTGTTCAAGGCTTCGCCACAAAACGCTCAGGAAGTTTCTAGCTTGCTGAAAGCAGATGGGGACAGGATATGGAAGCGTGTGGAAACAGAATTGCAAGTCAATCCAAAGCGACAGTCAGTGCAAGCTTGGGGTGCTTTGATTGTAGCCGCCCGTCTCGGAAAAGAACGAGCTAACACCTGGTTAAGCCAGCACTCGCCTATCGCAGAAGACACCATCACTTACACTCAAGGGTTGATAGAACTTTTAGACGGTAAAGATCCGCAGTGCGAGCCATCGCACGCCGAGTCTTGCGAGTACAATACGGGCTTCTGATGTTATTCGCTTTGAACAACACTTGTTTTACTGCTGCACAACATAGTAGAGGCGATATACGTGCAAAGGTCGCTTTAGCTGTTCGTCTCAGATGATTTTTGTACCTTCATATCCTGCAATTGCCTTAACAAGCAATCAACTTCAGCTTGCAGGTTCATAAATTTTGCTTGCTGCTCTGCCTGATAAAGGCATTTATTCAGTTTATTTGCCCAATACGTTTGGGATTCAGTGTTTGAAACGCTAGAAGTAGTCATAACCATACGAACCAATAACTCAACTCACACCATTAGAGATATTATAATAGAGAAGTTTTAAGAATCATTAAATAATTGTATATTCCTCATGATTAGCTGTAAGGTGTCTAATGTCATACATTGCCAGGACTAGTTGCTTGGTATTTTTGTTCCAAAAAAAACATTATTGTTGTAACCTTGCACATTGGTGACATTTGAGGTGCAAAATAGAGATATATCTCTAGTGGTTACCATCTCAGCTAAAAATAAAAGTTTTTAAATACCGTGACTCTAAGCCTGACTGCAGCTAAATCATACCGCCAATCCTGGCCTGGGCTAATAGAAGCCTACCGTCAATACTTGCCTGTAACAGAAAATACACCAGTGGTGACTTTACTGGAGGGGAATACTCCTTTAATTCCAGTCCCCTCAATTGCAGGGCTAATCGGCAGACAAGTTCGTGTCTTTGTAAAGTATGACGGTTTGAATCCCACTGGTAGCTTTAAAGACCGGGGGATGACAATGGCAATTTCTAAGGCAAAGGAAGCTGGAGCAAAGGCTGTTATTTGTGCAAGCACGGGCAATACTTCAGCAGCAGCAGCAGCCTATGCTAGACGTGGAGGAATGCGTGCCTTTGTAATTATTCCAGATGGTTATGTTGCACTGGGCAAATTAGCACAGGCATTGCTATATGGGGCAGAAGTTTTGGCAATTCAAGGGAATTTTGACCGGGCGCTGGAAATCGTGCGCGATATGGCGAACAGCTATCCAATCACTTTGGTGAACTCGGTGAATCCCTACCGTCTGGAAGGGCAGAAAACAGCGGCATTTGAAATTGTTGATACTTTGGGCGATACTCCCGACTGGTTGTGTATTCCCGTAGGTAATGCGGGAAATATATCAGCATATTGGATGGGGTTTTGTCAATACCATCAAGAAGGTAAATGCGCTCGCTTACCTCGAATGATGGGCTTTCAAGCTGCAGGTGCAGCACCTCTGGTGAACGGTCAACCAGTAATGCATCCAGAGACCATAGCTACAGCCATTCGTATCGGTAACCCTGCAAGTTGGGAGAAAGCAGTTGCGGTTCAGCAAGCTAGCATGGGAAGTTTTAAAGCTGTCACCGATACAGAAATTCTTGAGGCTTATCGACTTTTGGCATCAGAAGAAGGAATTTTTTGCGAACCCGCTAGTGCAGCATCTGTGGCTGGTTTGTTACAGGTCAAAGACCAAGTTCCCACTGGAGCAACAGTCGTTTGTGTTTTGACTGGTAACGGGTTGAAAGACCCAGACACAGCGATTAAACACAGTTCTAGCCAATTTAAACAAGGTATTCCACCAGAACTTACGGCTGTGGCTGAAGCGATGGGATTTTGAAAAAATTATGAATGATGAATGATGAATTATGAATTGTATTTTCATAATTCATCATTCATCATTCATCCTCTTTCCCTAGTTAATCTATCTATAGCATCGCCTAAAGCGGTGGTCAGGCTTTTACGGGTCTGGGCGTGGTTGTCTTGCTCAGTTTTTAAAGCTTGAAGTATGCGATCGCGTTCTTTGGTAACAGCAATGAGTTGGGTTTTTAACTCCTCAACAGATTCGATCTGCTCGACTTCCTGCTGAATAGCTGTTGTCGTTGTGGGATCGTCAAGTAATTCTGCTTCAATACCCTTAATTTGCTCTATTTGTTTTTTTAACGATTCTATAGTCTGTTGTGCCATTTGAGCATCGGAACGACGCTGTTCTGCTTCTGTGTTGTAGAGCTTACGCCATTTTTCCGCGCTTTGCCAAGCTGTATCGCGTTCTCCTTGGAGTTCTGCTATCTGTTGTTTGAGTGCTTTGATTTCTGCTAACCACTGTGGTGTTAATTCTTGAGTCATATCAATTTTATTTAAGTCAGCATTAAAGTTAACTAGCGAGGCTTGTCATTAGTCATTGGTAAGGATTTTTGGTATATTTACATTTTGTAATATAGTTCTGTTTATTTCTGCCTAGAGACTTATAGCGGTTCTCACTTGGGTACAATACATAAAAAATTTATGGAACCGCAGCCTGTAGCAGATGGACGCAGATAAATCTGTACTTCATTCAAGTGAGAACTGCTATATACAGTATATTCTTTAACCAATGACAAATGACTAATGACCAATGCCTGTAACAACTTATTACAGGGAGCGGGGAAATTTATCAACTGCGGTTGAGAAGAAGTACAATAACTAGCTGTTTAATTGTAGAAATGCGATCGCTACAATGTCTCAACCCCCTCATTATCCCATAATGGACTCTGATGCCAAAGCACTGACTGTAAAACGGCTACGTCAGCTAAGCCGTGTCATGGACAAAGCAATTACTATTCCTGGAACCCCGATTAGTTTTGGTCTAGATCCAATTTTGGGATTGATACCTGTTGGGGGTGATTTTGTAGGAATAATGTTTTCGGCATACATCGTCTTAGAAGCCGCTAGATCGGGTGCGCCTGCAGCTACAATAAGCAGAATGGTCTTGAATATAATAATAGATGGAATATTAGGTGCAGTACCGTTAGTAGGAGACTTGTTTGATTTTGCCTGGACAGCTAATGAGTACAACATTAGACTACTGGAAGATTACTTAAAGTTTCCTAGGCAGAGAAAAAGCGCGGATAAGTGGTTTGTATTTGCGGTGTTAGCTGTACTGTTCATTGTCATTATTGGACTCGTAGCATTTACCGCGATACTAATGAGGCTGCTTGGAACCTTGCTTGAAACTCTACTGAGGTCCCTTGGCAGTTAGATGAGTATAAAATAATTGATGAAAGATTGGTGGCAAGCGACTTTTCCTAAAGGTCGGCAAAGTTTAATTATTACCGATGCTCATGGGTATCCCGTACAAATCGCATATGGTGAAAAAGGTACGGGTAAACCCTTATTTTTATTACATGGTGTTGGTAGCTGGAGTTATAATTGGCGTTCCAGTGTAGATACATTATCTCAACATTTTCGAGTTATCTGCTTTGACGCGAAAGGGTATGGTTTTTCGGAAAAAGCCGTGACTCGTAGAGAAAAGAATGGTCATCAAGTGATTGAGTTCGAGCGAATTATTCGTTCTCTATGTGATGAACCCGCGATTCTTGTGGCAGAATCATTAGGTGCATTAATTGCTCTGGCGATCGCACAAAAAAATCCTCAATTGATAGCGCGACTAGTGGTACTCAATGTACCTATCTTCCCCCAACGTCTGCCTCATTGGGGAATGTGGCTACTTTCTCAAATGCCTATAGAGATAGTGCAAATCGCAGACTCACTGAGACTACCACTGTTGTTTGCACCCATTGTTAGAGAAATTATGGCAGTAGAAAGACGAGGTGTTTTGTTCGATCCATCTATCCTGACACAGGAAGATGTTTATTGGATAACTTACCCCTATGTTGAGCTTCCCGGTACTCTTGCAAAGGTAGCAGAAGAATTACAAATAGCAGCACGGGAAATCGAGCATTTGCAAACCAATAAACCTAGTTTTCTTGCCCATATTCAAAATAACCTCAGTGCGATTAGATGTCCTACACTGGTTTTATGGGGCGAACAAGATACGTGGTTTCCTGTAAGTGATGGGGAAAAACTGTGCCAATATCTGCCCAACGCAAAGTTACAAATTCTGCCTAATTGCCGTCATGATGCATCTTTTGGCGCTTCCAAAAACGTGAACGCCGCAATCCTTGAATTTGTCAGCGATCGCCATAGCCTTTCCTAGTCTGCTAAGGTACAAATCGAGCGGTGTCCATCTGCTACAGGCTGCGGTTAATTCAATAACCCGTACCTTACAAAAGTTGGAAGTGCTACAAGCCATCTTCTTGTTTCAAGTTACTCCCTTTCTGCTCTAAAATTACCGATCTTTATAGGGTAGGCACTGCCTACCATTCGCTATTAGTAAGCAGTGCCCACCCTACATATTTAGGTAATCGAACTTTAAATGCTCCCACTCACTATTTGTCACTGAAGCGTTCAGAATTATGTATCAATGTCAAAATGTCATTAGTCATTTAGGGGGATTTTGTTACTTAACGACAACATTTCTAGTGATTCTGCTATGACAAATGAATACTCGCTCGTCTTAATTCTAAAGTGAAACCGACTCTCAATAAATAATTTCCGCATAGATTTTATGTGGAAAGTGTATCACAAATAATTTTGATAGGTGATACACCCTGATAATAACACCCTTGAAGTCGTTTACCATCTTTAATTTATTCGATTCTTTATTATTTCAGTTGCCATCTTGGCAATTATTTGTAAGTTGAAAGTTCGATAAAAACATAACAATTTTAGTTAACATTACAAAAAAAGAGTGGGAGCAAGCATACCAATCGCTTTGATGCTCCCACTCGTCATCTGTCGCTGAAGCGTTGGGGAATATGTAGAGATGTTGTCAGTTATTTAGGGGGCTTTTTGTAATTAACAACGTCTCGACTATTCCTGTTGCGACAAATGCACGCTTGTTCTTGAATTCTTTTTCTGGTGTTAGAACATTGATCTCTTGCTTTGAGATACCAGATATTATCTGAGGTTTTCTAGTGGTAGATACTCTTGTTTATCTTTCATATCCTTGCCTCATTTCTAATATTTAATTTAATTCATTGTCTTTGTTCTTTGTTGCCACTCTGACACTTTTGTTAAAAAGTTATTTTATCGTTAATTTCATCACAAATTTCACAAACAAGAGTCTGTCAACTGGCTCTTTCATGACTTGAGATGACTTAACTATCTTGAATATATCATTTTCTCTCTCCATAAGAATGCAGGGTATTACCCCTCATTTCTCATTTGACTAATCTAGATTTTAACTGTTACTAATTAACTAAAAGTCTGGGAGATATAAAAAAAGAGTGGGAGCAAGCATACCAATCGCTTTCATGCTCCCACTCGCCATCTGTCGCTGAAGCGTTAGAGAATATGTGGAGATGTTGTCAGTTCTTTAGGGGGCTTTCTGTAATTAACAACGTCTCGACTATTCCTGTTACGACAAATGCACGCTTGTTCTTGAATTCTTTTTCTGGCTTTGGATACCAGATAGTATCTGAGGTTTTTTAGTGATAGATACTCTTGTTTATCTCTCGTATCCTTGTCGCTATTTCTGATGTTTAATTTAGTTCATTGTCTTTGTTCTTTGTTGCCACTCTGACACTTTTGTTAGTAGTTTATTTAACCGTTAATTTCATCACAAATTTCCTAAATAAGAGTCTGTCAACTGGCTCTTTCATGACTTGAGATGACTTAACTATCTTGAATATATCATTCTCCCTCTCCATGAGAATGCAGGGCATTACCCCTCATTTCTTATTTGACTGCTCTCAATTTTAACTGTTACTAATTAACTAAAAGTCTGGGAGATATAAAAAAAGAGTGGGAGCAAGCATACCAATCGCTTTCATGCTCCCACTCGTCATCTGTCGCTGAAGCGTCAGGGAATATGTGGAGATGTTGTCAGTTATTTAGGGGGCTTTCTGTAATTAACAACGTCTCGACTATTCCTGTTGCGACAAATGCACGCTTGTTCTTGAATTCTTTTTCTAGTGTTAAAAGATTGAGTTCTGGCTTTGGATACCAGATATTATCTGAGGTTTTCTAGTGATAGATACTCTTGTTTGTCTCTCGTATCCTTGTCGCTATTTCTGATATCTAATTTAGTTCATTATCTTTGTTCTTTGTTGCCACTCTGGCACGTTTGTTAGTAGTTATTTCATTGTTAATTTCATCACAAATTCCCTGAATAAGAGTCTGTCAACTGGCTCTTTCATGACTTGAGATGACTTAACTATCTTGAATATATCATTTTCTCTCTCCACGAGAATGCAGGGCATTACCCCTCATTTCTTATTTGACTACTCTCAATTTTAACTGTTACTAATTAACCAAAATTTTGGGAGAAAAAAAAAGAGTGGGAGCAAGCATACCAATCGCTTTCATGCTCCCACTCGGCATCTGTCGCTGAAGCGTTAGGGAATATGTGGAGATGTTGTCAGTTCTTTAGGGGGCTTTCTGTAATTAACAACGTC
>NZ_BAACAP010000140.1:0-33543 GCF_045865695.1 Scytonema hankhaensis NUACC26 | reverse complement strand
GCTTTGTAAGGGGAGGGTTAGGGTGGGGTAAAAAATATTTGATACATCAATTATGACTTTTAAAACATCCTCTTAGATTTTTCCAACATAAACGATCTAATTTCTTGGTTAGAGAATAGCTAAAATCTTTACTTTCTTTGCCTCATCTTAAATACTTTAAAAATAGCTATAAGTCTCCTATTTGATTTTTGAACTACACCTAGGGTAGGCATTACGTACCACATAAAGCTTTTGGTGGGGATTGCCCACCTTCAAGGTGGGTAAAAACTTCAGGAAATGAATAGCCCTCTCACCTCTTACCTCTGCGTCCTCTGCGTCTGTTGCGGTTAAATAAATTACTTTTGAACCGCAGAGTACGCTCCAGAGCGCACCAGAGAAGATGAGGAATTGCCACCTGAATCAAAATTTTGTGAGCGATCGCCGCTCTTCTTCTTTCTTCGTGTACTTTGAGCCTTTGCGGTTCATTTAATTAAGTATCTTCAAGCGGGATAGGAGTAATATTAAATATGCTTCTTACCACGCCTTGTAAAAGGAATTTCCAAGCAGAATCCGGAATAATAGGAGACAGCAATGTAGTTACTCAAAAATCTCACTTTTAACTCCGTACAATGCAGTCTATATCTTAAGCTTTTTTTACGCCAAAATTGACCCCAAAAAACGTAGATTAAAGAAACAAGCGGGATATTTCTGTGATACCACTTAACCTCGATGCTATTATTAATGCGATTTCTGGCATCGCCAACCCACTGATTAAAGATAAGCTTCAGCGTAACGAAACTGTTATCAAATTACTAAAACAATTTAACCTCGCTCCCGAACACCCACCTGCTGATTTTAGTGGGGTTTATGCCTATGCCTTAGTAGAATATGGTGTTGGCAAACCCAAGCCCTTTCTCGAACTTTTCCGTCACGAGCAAATAAAACAGGCATTTCGTAATGCGTTACACCATAACAATCCCTCAATCCTTCTTGCTGAAGTCGATACATTTATTGATGCTTATGCTTTAGGGGACGACATCAAAACCCTGGGGCTTGATATTAGACGCGAAGTAGCAGCATTTGCCACTGTCTTTATTGAAGTTGCTAAACGTAGCCGGACGCCATCCGATACACTGATGAGCCAGCAAATTGGCTCTTTGCACAAAAAAATTGCAGCTGTTACCGAACAATTGGATAGGTTGCCAACTCTCGAAGGAATTCGTACCGAAATGGCAAGGTTGGCTTCCCAAAATTACCCAGCACTACCAGCTGCTAGTACTATAGTTGAAAACAACTGTAAAGCGGTTGCACTTGCCCAACAAATGCGCGGGTGGTTTGAAACCCTGGGTTATCGTTTCGAGAAATATGAGGTTTGGGCTGAGGATTTCTTCGAGTTGATTATTAACATTCCAGTCAGACGCAATCGATCCGATCGCATTCTGATCCGTGGAATTGCTGGAGAAGCAGGACTAAGTGATGCGATCGCGTTAAGTTCTTCGGTGGAACAACAACGCACGGACGAAGGTTGGTTGGTTACAGCCCGTCGTATTTCACGGGCGGCTCGTAACGAAGTTCAAAAGGAGGAAAATCAACACCTGGAATGCTACACCTTTGATGAACTCATAGCGCAAGATGCCGACTTTAGCGGGTATCTTGAATGGTTAGAAGCAGAAGTGAAACGGCGGAAGATAGATCGAAAATACGTTCCTCTTGCTTGTACTAAGGAAGAAATTGACCCCATCACCAAACGTCAAATAGCAATCAGTCGTTATGACGAGGAAGACGGTTGGATTGACGGTTATATCGATCGCTGGCTTGATGACCCAGCAAAAGAACATATTTCCATATTAGGAGAATTCGGTACTGGGAAAACTTGGTTTGCCATGCATTATGCTTGGGTAGCATTGCAGCGCTATCAAGATGCTCAAAAACGGGGAATTGAACTTCCTCGCTTGCCATTGGTTATTCCCTTGCGCGACTATGCTAGAGCAGTCAGCGTAGAATCTCTGTTTTCTGAATTTTTCTTTCGTCAGTACAAAATTCCTCTACCTCATTACGATGCTTTCGTGCAGCTCAATCGTATGGGCAAGCTGCTGCTAATTTTCGACGGTTTTGATGAGATGGCAGCCAGAGTCGATCGTCAGGAAATGATTAACAACTTCTGGGAGTTAGCAAAAGTGGTAATGCCTGGGTCAAAGGTTATTTTAACTTGCCGTACCGAACACTTTCCAGAAGCGAAGGAAGGGAGAGCATTGCTCAACGCCGAACTTCAAGCATCGACTGCTAATTTAACAGGGGAAACACCACAATTTGAAGTCCTAGAACTGGAGAAATTTAACGACGAGCAAATTCAAGAGGTCTTATCGTTTCAAGCTTCTCCTGGTACAGTGGAGCAAGTGATGGATAATCCTCAATTACTAGATTTAGCACGTCGCCCGGTGATGACGGAGTTAATCCTAGAAGCACTACCAGATATTGAAGCTGGTTTACCTGTAGATATCTCGCGAATTTACTTGTATGCCGTGCGTCACAAGATGGAACGGGATATCAAAGCAGAGCGCACTTTCACGAATTTAGCAGATAAGCTTTACTTCTTGTGCGAACTATCTTGGGAAATGCTGTCAACCGACCAGATGAGTTTGAATTATCGGTTGTTCCCAGACCGCATTCGTCGTCTCTTTAGTTCTATGGTACAAGAAGAGAAAGATTTAGATCATTGGCATTACGATATGATGGGGCAAACGATGCTCATTCGAGATGCTGATGGCGATTATACTCCAGCCCATCGTTCTTTGTTAGAGTTCTTTGTCGCCTACAAATTTGCAGCAGAATTGGGAGCGTTAGCTGAGGATTTTACTGAGTTGGCGCAATCGCAATCGTGTTTGAATAACAGTACAGCACCAATTGACTATACCTGGTCGAGTTACTTTGCTTCTCGTAGTGAAATCGCACCCTTGAGGTCATTTACAAGCGAACCCTTGGAGAAGTTGAGGGAAACTTTTGGGCGCTCGCTCTTGACAAAAGCTGTCATGGATCTTATCTTGCCGATGTTAGGTGAGTGTAAACCCTTAATTGGGCTGATTGAAGCGACGCAAGGCAAAACGGAAACAGAAGTGGGTTATGTTGGAGGGAACGCGGCTACTCTGGCGGTGAAGAGCGATCGGGTGATTTTAGAAGGTAAAGATCTTAGCCATACCCTTATTAAAGGGGCTGATTTGAGCAATGCCAGCTTGTACGGTGTTAATTTTACAGAGGCGAATCTTGCTCAATCGACTTTTACTAAACTTTGCGGTCGTGTTTTATCAATAGCATTTAGCCCTGATGGGAAATTATTTGCCACAGGTGAAGCTAATGGTTCAATTTCTTTATCGCAAATCGAAAATGGTAAATTACTTTTAACATTCCAAGGGCATACTGATTGGGTCAGGTCAATTGCAATTAGTCCTGATGGAGCTACTTTAGCAAGTGGTAGCGATGATAAAACAATCAAAATCTGGGATATAAGTACGGGAAAATGCTTGAAAACTCTACACGGACATTCCAGTCGCGTGTATGCAGTAGCGATCGCTTATGATGGTGCAATATTAGTGAGCGGTAGTAGTGACGAAACAATTAAAGTTTGGGAGATCGCTACTGGAGAATGTTTAAAGACTATACAAGGACATTCCACAACAGTATACACAGTGGCAGTTGGTCAGGATAATACCACCATAGTGAGTGGAGGTGGAGATAACACGGTTAAATTGTGGAATCTTAATACAGGAGAGTGTACCAAAACTTTATTCGGTCATCAAAGTCGAATATGGTCAGTAGCAATTAGTTCTGATAATACAACTGTAGCGAGTTGTGGTGATGACCAAATCATTAAACTTTGGGATATCCATACTGGGAAACACTTAAAAAATTTCCAAGGTCATACACAGAGGATACAATCAACAATTTTCAGCCCCAACGGTAAAACTATAGCTAGTAGTGGTCTCGACCAAACTATAAAGCTTTGGGATATCGGTACTGGAGAATGCTTAAAAACTTTATTGGGGCATACCAATTCAGTTTCCTCAATTGCGTTTAGTCCTAATGGTAGTCGGCTACTCAGTGCTAGCAGCGATTCAACAATAAAGCTTTGGGATACCTCCACTGGCGACTGTTTATCAACTTTACAGGGATATACTAGTATGGTGTATTCTGTAGATTTTAGTGCTAACGGAAAACTTTTAGCTAGCAGTAGCGATAATAGAACAATTAGAATTTGGGATGTTAGTACAGGAATCTGCCTAAAAACTCTACAAGGGCATATAAGTCGAGTCTGGTCAGTTGCAGTAAGTTTAGACAATCAATTCTTAGTGAGTGGCAGTGGTGATACTACAGTTCGTCTCTGGGATATTGGCACTGGTCAATGTTTAAAGATTCTAAGGGGTCACGGAGGAGATGACAATAGGTCTGTGTACTCAGTAGCTATGAGTACTGACAATACACTCATTGCTAGTAGTGGTGGAGATATGACAGTTAAATTGTGGAATGTCTCCACTGGAGAATGTGTCAAAACCTTATTAGGTCATCAAGGTCGAGTATGGTCAGTGGCGATGAGTTCTGATAACGCAATTGTAGCTAGTTGCAGCGATGACCAAACAGTTCGACTCTGGGATATTCACACAGGGCAATGTATAAAGACACTCACAGAGCATCCCAGTGGAGTCAATACGGTACTCTTTAGTTTTGATAATAAAACTTTATTTAGTGGTAGTGATGACCGAACAATTAAAATCTGGGATATTCCCAATGGTAAGTGCTTGAAGTCATTACACGGGCATACGAGTAGAATAAATTCACTTGCTGTTTTCAATGACACAATCTTAGCCAGTGGAAGCTCTGACCGAACAATTCGATTGTGGGATATTAGCAGTGGAGAATGTTTAAAAATTCTTCAAGGACATCATAATTCAGTCTTTTCAGTTGCTCTCCATTCAGATGGTAAAACTTTAGCTAGTGGTAGCTTGGATGAAACAATTAAACTTTGGGATATCCAGTCTGGTCAATGTTTGAAAACGCTTGACAACAAGCCTTATGCAAATTTGAGAATTACCAAGATTAAAGGTTTAACTGAAGATGAGAAAGATACGCTTAAATCTTTAGGAGCACTTGAAGATGAGTAAATTCTGCTAAAAATCGAGTGCGATCGCGTATATAGCGGTTTTCAGTTGGGTGCAATACATTAAATGATTAAGGAACCGCAGATGAACGCACCCTCGACGCAGATAAATCTGTACTTTATTCAACTGAAAACTGATATAATGTATGTAGTAATGTATACATTTTTTTTAAGAAAACTGTGTCCAGCAAAATTCCTAAGCAAATTTATATTGAACCTTATCAAGACCATCTGCTAAAGACAATTGCCCAACAAACAGGTGTTAGTGAGGCTGAAATTATTCGTCAAGCTATAAATTTACACATTAGTTCTATTACTAATCCCCAAACAAATATTGCTGCGTGAGAAGCTGAAAAAACCTTTATCAATAGCATGAGAAATAGATCTGCCTTACCAGGCGGAAGAGATTGGCAGCGAGAAGACCTCTACTAGAGTGCTTTCAGTTACCTTAACTTAATGAAGCAATAATCTGCTTAGTCGATTTGATATAAACTACATACCATGTGGAGGGTGAAATTAGCCCTGAGAGATACACGCCGTCCATAGAACTAGAGGCTGAACTTGTAGATCATATAGCAGAAAATGGCAAAATCATCTCTTACGTTCAGAAAGGTTTAGTCAAAGTACCTATTGACAAAATTAATATCTATTGTATGGGTAAAGTGCCTATGTACCCTAAAGAAGAATTACAACGGCTACAGAGATTGAAACAAAGCGATCGTAAGAAATTTGATGCAGAGCCGCAAAATGAAGAAAGATTGGTGTTTATACGCGACCGTCTCAAGCATAATTGGGAACGCTCTCAAGAAATGTTTGAAACAATCAAACAAATAAGATGGGAAGATTCTGTTGAAGTTGTTGACAAAATAATTGCCCATTTACTATCTGTTGGCGAGGATATAACTGTTGAAACTAGAATTAGATATTCCAGTCAATTGGAAGCACCTCTCGGAGGTTTAAAGATACAAAGCACATGGAAAGTACTTCCTAATGGACCAAATATTTATCAACTATTAATTTCATTCCAATTGAAAAAGGAGGATAATCAATGAACAGTGAAAATATAGATTTTATGACTGATGATGACATTGATTATGGGAGCTTGTCAGAGGATGTGCTCAAACAACTTGCTTTGGGCGATGAGTTATTTATTGCTACTTCCGCTCTTGTCGAATTGCGACTCCGTAAAAGTGACATGGCAGCTATGGTTGCTTGGGAAATATTGTCTAACTCTTTAGGAGATAAATATCTACAAGCTACAGCGCTATCTGTTCTTTTTAAAGAGTAAAAGCGGGCAAGATGCCCGCACCACAAGAAATTTTAATATATCTTTTATTTGGTACTCAATCTAAAATCCACGCACGATATCACTTCACCTGAAATGTCTCAACAACTTGCTGTAATTCTTTAGCAATCTGTAGAGTTTGAGCAAAAGAATTGGAAGCCTGACGTGAAGAATCACTCGTGCGTTGGGAAGTTGCGGCAATTGCTTTCATCAATTGACTTACAACTTGTGATGTTTCCACCTGGGAGGCTGTGGCTTCAGAAATCGCTCGCACTAACAAATCGATTTGCCGAGAAATATCTAGGATTTGGTTGAGATTTTGCTTGGCATCATCTACAATCCTCGTACCATCCATAACTTGAGTGGTTCCTAACTCCATGGCTTTAACAACTTCTGTGGTTTCGAGTTGAATGCTCTCAACGATCTGTTCAATTTCTCGCGTAGCTACCACTGTTTGGGCTGCTAATTCTCCGACTTCCTCAGCAACTATAACAAAACCCTGACCTTCTTCACCCGCACGCGATGCTTCTAAACCCGCGTTGATGGCAATTAAGTTGGTTTGGGTGGAAATCTGGTTAATCAAAGCGACTACACGGGAAATATGTTGTGTTGACTCTCCCAATCTCCTAACTTTTTTAGTAGTGTCGCTGATTGTCTCTCGCAAACGCAGGATCTGTTGCACTGTCAAATCCATCGCCCGTCCGCTTTTTGTGACGGTATGAGCAGCATCGTGAGCTACTGTGGTAGCTTGTTCTGCACTGGCTGCAACTGCTTGAATTGATATAGTCATGTTATCAACTGCATCAAGAGTGCGGTGAATTTCTGTTGCTTGAGCAATTGCTTCTTCTGCTAAATGACGAACAGCGCCTTCATTTGAACCGATCGCTTGATTCACTTGCAATGCTGATTCTTTCACTTTCGTCACAATGTCTCGCAAGCTTTCAACAATGGAGTTGAAAAAGTCAGCAACAGTGCCAATTTCTCCTACTGTCACTTCAGCACGTACTGTTAAGTCTCCACGAGCTGCACTTTCAATATTATCTATGAGTTCTGAAAGTTGAGTTTGCAGAGTGTCTTTGTGTTGCAGTTCTTCGGGAGAAGCGGCGACACCACATTCTACTTGTTGGAGAAGTTGTGCTTGCTCTAGAGCATAACCTGCTTGAACTGCAATTTGTCTAAATAAGTCAATTTCTGTAACTTGCCACTGTCTGGGAGTAGAGCATTGATGAGCGACTAACAAGCCGTATAGTTGCTTGTTCGCATATATGGGTGATATGAGGTATGCTTTAACAGAAAGTAATGCTAGATGCTCTAAGTAATACTGGCTTAAAGAGATTTCTTGAATATTATCAACTGCTTTGACACGACCTATTTCGTATTGTTTAAAATCTTCTTGAATTTGGTAAGGTTTAACAACGGTTGTTCCTATTGCTGCTGGTAAAGAATCATTCACAGATTCAGCAACAATCTTACCTTTTAAGTTCGCATCTAAACGATAAAAAACGACTCTATCTGCTTGTATGGCTTCTTTTGTCGTTGATACTAAGGTCTTCAAAACTGTTTCAGTATTTAAAGTTTCTCTGATGCGAACTGTGATATTATTGAGGTGAAATTCTAGTTTTGCTTGATTTTCTCGACGTTGGTTTTGTTCTGCAAGACTGTCTGCCATTGAGTTAAAACTCATAGCTAACTGCCCAATTTCATCTGTAGCAAAAACTTGCGATCGCGTGGAAACTTGACCATCTGTAAATTTTTGCGCTGTTTGTTGTAAGTTTTTGATTGGTTTGATAATTGCTCGTCCTACAATCAATGTCCAAAGCGAGATAAGCAACAATCCGATAAAAATAGCGAGTGATTGTCTCTGCCAACCATATCTTAGTAAATCATCCAAAGCCGTTTCTGGAGTACCTCTTACCAAAATAGCTACGGGTTCTTCACTAGGGACACGATCGCTCTCTACTCCTTCGATTATTTTATTAGGAATTGCTTTGGCTGCTATTGCATAAGTTCTGTTACCCAAAGCTAGGTGTTTGGTAACTGTTCTTCCTATAGAATTCTTGGTGACTATGTTGAGTAAAGATAAAGCTTTTTTAGGTAAAGGAAAATTTTGTTTAGTATAGTTTAATTTATCTTGATATAATGATGTCGCTAGGGCAAACTCTCCATTTGCTTTGCGGAAATAAATAGCACTATAGCCACCTCCAAGAGTTTCCACAGTCTTTTTCGCGCTCGCATCTTTTCCACTCAAAATTTCTCCAGTAACTAAAGCACCAACGACTGTTTGTGTTTTTTCATCTTTAACAGGTGTGACTGTGTAACGAATCAGTGTATCTTGCTGTTTAAACTCCTTTGGTAAAGAAGGTAACTCTTGGCTTAATTCCGACCATGTAATAACGCTATTAGCTACTATTTGTTGAGATTTTTCTATTGCTTCGCTGACTAAATTGTTAGGATTGAAAATCTCTCCTTGACGGTCAGAGTTAACATTAGCAATAATCTTGAAATCTCTACCTACTAAAGTCGCATACTCTATTTTTCTATTACGGGCTTCCTCTTCAAGAAGTTTTTTAGTATCCTTTTGTAAACTTATACTGAGAGGCTTGCCAGAGTTGTGTGCGATCGCCGCATTAATTATTGTAGAATTGACTGCTTTTTCTCGAAATATAGAACTGATTTGATTAACCTGTGAGTCATAATTTACATTTGTTGTAGTTAATTCCGACTTAGCTTGTTCCAAGAATTGCGTTTGTAACCCTTGATTAATAATTAATATACTACCAAGGCCTATACCTACAACAGAGACTAATTCACAAGTAATCAGACCAATAAATTGTTTGCTACTAATAGGGAGGTTATAAAAAAGTTGTGTTAAAGATATTTTGTTGTTATGCCGCTCTACTTTAACGATTTGAGAGTTCTTGGTACGCAATCTAGATTGAGAACTTTGCAAGCCGGAAATATTAACTTTATTATTAAGCATAAACAAAACACCCCGATTTGGTAAATGCAAGAAAAAAATGTGTTTCCTTCACAGGACGGATCTTATACCATTTTGGATTTTGGATTGATAAAGCTTTGTTTGGACTTCATCTTAATCAACCATTTGCCGCATTCTTTTTTCAAAGTTGTGTTACTTAACCAAATACGAATTATTGCAATAGATCGTGAAGACCTTGTGAAGATAAAACAGTGTTTGTTACTGCTATCAATTGACAATATCTTTAAAATATTAACTGCAAATAACGTGATATCCGCTACGTTAGAATTACGGAAAAAGTAGCAGGAGCCTTTTCACTATATCAGTGTTTTTACGGAAATTTTTTTTAAGATTATTTAATGATTTGAGTTAAATAATTCCAGTTCGTGTCTCTTGAGAGATATGATACTTAAAAAACTTTTCTTTTATAGATAGCTTTTGAGCAGCCCTTTCACTCCCTAAATTTAATGTCAGTTCAACAGACCTCATCCTCCCAGCCTCCCTCTCCTTTAAAAGAGGGAGGAGCAACGTTAAGATCGGAGTTTAAAGCCCCTCTCCTACAAGGAGAGGGGTTTGGGGTGATGTCTGTTTTGACGCCAATCTTGCGTTAAATTCATTATTCAGCTTCAAGCCAACCCTTTACTGTTTCAGCAGGAATACTAAATAGTGGATGATTGAAAATAGCTTTTAGTGCTTCCAATCCACCAGCTTTTAAGGCAGATTGCAATCTAGCTTTTAGCGTTGGATTACGTCTAATTTCCTGACGAATTGCTTCTGTAACTATTTCATCTGTTATTGGATTAGTCTGAGACAGTTGGAAAAGAAGCTGTTGAATTTCTGCTGCTGCTTGTGCAAGGTTTTGCTTTTGTTCGGTTGTGTAATTAGTGATGTTGCCACCAATTCGATCGGCGGTTACTTTATCAGCATTGACAAGACCACCAGCAAATTGAGGATTTTGGAAGTTGAAATTAGATTCTTTTTTAGAGTTTTGTGACATAGTGTCTCCTTGATTATTACAAGCTTCTGCATAAAATTTAGGGCTTTGTAGCGCTTGAGTCACAAAAATTTCCAAACTACGAATTCTATTATCTTTTTCTTCTAGTAGTAATTTAATTTCTCGCTCTGGCAAGCTTTTTATCTCATTATAAGTGTCAAAATATTCTGCACTTAGTTCAGACTTGTTAGCTGTAGTTGAGGTTTTAGCACGCAGCAAAAACTTATCTAGTCCCTGTTTCTCTGCCTTCACAATTTCTAATTCTGCATCTGGGTGCTTCTCTGCTAATTGCTTAAAGGAAATTGCAATAGCACGGGGGTCTACCATTTGGTTATGTTCTAGGTCAAGTGTGTTAAGATTTGACTGTATTCGTGATGATAAATTTTGTTGTCGAACCCAGTACGCATAAGTCAAGCTCATTAGTGTCAATATACACAAAAATATCAATAAAATACTTATCCCCTCTTTATTGGATGTTTGTCGTTCCGATATTTTTTGATAGTTTTGACTGGTAATATGTTTTTCAAGAAGGTTTTGTATATCTGTTTGTTTTGCAACTAAAAAATTATTAATAATTTTTATCCATTCAGTATCATCACTAGGAAGTATTAATCCATAAGTTTCTCGACTTATTACAAATTGTAAGTCAATATAAAATTCATCGCTACCAGGTTTATTTAATTTCTTTAACATTTCATTTAGAAAAATTTCATTACTAGCAAAGGCATCAATTTCTCTAGTTGAAAGAGCATTAATAACAGCGTTAGGATTTGCTAACTTTACTATATCTACTTCTGAATTCTCAAAGTTTTTTGTGACTCTATCACCTGTTACACTACTCTGAAAAACTCCAATTTTTACTTTTGGTAAATTCTGAAAATATGATTTTTCTTTTAAATCTAAAAATCTCTTTGACTTATCTTTACGAATTAAAAATAAAGTTCTAGTTTTAAAGTAAGGGTCAGAAAACTGAATTCCATTTATTTTTTGTTTGGTACTATCAGAACCACATTCACCATTAAGTTGAAGTTGTTGCTTGTGCTGTTCGGTAAAGCGAGTGTATACAAATCGTTTGTCAAGAGGTATTGGATACCTTTCTATTTTGAAATCATTTTTCACCAATTGATTGTCTTTCAAATAACTCTCAAGTAAAGCTATTAAATTTGTGCAAAAACCTTGCCATTGACCGTAATCATCTTGAAAGCTAATAGGAGGACTGACTGTTCTGAGTCCCCAATTTATTTTGTTACGAACTCTAGCCTCTTTTAAAATTCTAGAAGAACTTGAACTCATAACAGGAGATACCTGTGTTAAACCGGAAGAATTTAATATTAGATCTCCGCCAGTTAAAGCCACGATCGTTAAAATTTTAAGTTTCAGCATAATTGATGCAAATATTAATACTCTTAAAGTGAATAGCTCTGGCCAACTGACAACATAATTTTAGTAACATCACCATAATCCCAAGTCACTCATTGCTTTCCATAAATTACGCCGTCGTTGATGCTCGGTTTTCCATTGAGCTAGCAAAGCTCCATAAGCTTGTAGATTTAATTCCTTGAGCGCAGCCATCCATTGAGCATGATTGGTGTAATCTGATTTGTGAGCTTGTTCGGGTCTGGGTACAAAGTTGTGTAACTGCGCTTTCCAAAAAACCATCACTTGTTCCCACATATCCTTTGAGGTATACTCTTGTAAATACACTGGTCGGGATGTTTCATCAGGAGTAGATAGTTCGTTGGATCGAATCACAACTTGATAGAAGTTGGGATAAGGTATCTGAGCTTTTGCCATAAGCTGGGTACAGCTTGCGCCGAAGCGATCGCACTCCTTGAGCATTGTTGATTGCTATCTATAAGCTTACTTAGAAAAGGTACAAGCAAACTTTTAAATCTAAAGAAATAAGACCCAATTTTAAGCTTCAGCAAACTCTGTATAATGGCGCATTTTTGGAGGATCGAATCCCAGTACTATGTGTTGCTTGGGAACGCCCAATTCTACCAATTGGTTAGCAATACCTTCTTCAGTACCATCCTGCTGAATCCAAATTTTGCCTTTAAGTGACAAATTATTTGCTATTTTTAATGAAGTGGTAAGAGGTTAGGGTATGCGAAGCATCAAGGTACGTTCTCACGTGGGCGCAGACGGAACGTTACATCTCAATATTCCTTTAGGACTAAGCAATCAGGATGTAGAGGTTATGGTTATCTACCAACCTTTAGAGACGGAAAGTAAAACTAAAACACTGCAAGAATTAGGGTGGACACCTGGTTTCTTTGAGAACACATTTGGCGCTTGGGAAGGAGAACCTCTCGTTCGAGAACCTCAAGGAGAACCACAGGAAAGAAACTGGGATGATTTATTTGCTTGATACTAACACTTGTATTAGATATATTAACCGTCGTAGTTTACCCATATTTCGGCGCTTAAGTGCATTGGCAACAGAAGATGTGCGCTTATGTGATGTGGTAAAGTTTGAACTTTACTATGGTGCTTATCGAAGTTCGCGTCAACAGAGCAATTTACAGATACTGCGAGAATTTTTCAGTCAATTTATTAGCTTACCTTTTGATGGTACTACAGCAGAAATCTGTGGTCAGATTCGTGCTCAACTTGCTGGCTTAGGGACTCCCATAGGTGGATATGATTTACAAATTGCAGCTATTGCTTTGGCAAATAACCTTATTTTAGTGACTCATAATGTAGATGAGTCCTTGTCCGCCCTCTTATCTATGTACGGGCGAGGACGCCCGTACCACAATATACCACAAGAGTATAGTATGGCTCTAGACTTAAAAACTACTGTATAAGAAAAAAGCCTGCATATGCAGGCTCTACAAAAGGGAGTTATTAAACTAAAACTTAGTATCAAAATCAAAAATATTCGGTAGAGGCATAAATTTCTTCATCTACAGAATAAAAAATACTCAAAATAAATCATTATCAGCGTCCATCTGCTACAGGCTGCGGTTCATAAATCTATTTATAATTGTCATTTAGCAGCCCCCGCGAAAGGAAAAATAATATCATCTAAAGTCCTCAACAACTCTTGTTCGTTGTAAGGCTTAGAAAAATAAGCCCGCGCTCCCAACTGCATAGCTAACTGCCGATGTTTATCACTACTACGAGAAGTCAACATCGCAATTGGTATATCCTTAAAATCAGTATTAGATTTCACGCGACCCAAAAATCCATAACCATCAATGCGAGGCATTTCAATATCACAAATCACAGCCTGAACCTTCAAACCACTCTGAAGTTTCTCCAAAGCGTCTTGACCATCTTTAGCTTGTTCGACTTGATACCCTCCCTTTTCCAACGTCAAAGCTAAAAACCGTCGCACATTAATTGAGTCATCCACAATCAAAATAGTGCCTTTACGATTTCCTGAAAGCGCTGCTTGTTTTTCTTCGGCTGGTGTTAAGAAAACTGTCTTTAACTTAGAGGATGGTAATTGACTGGTTTTTGGCAAACGCTCATTAGTCGCTATCCAATAAAGCATCTCATTAGCATTCACCAATGGTACGACGCGACCGTCACCCAAAATCGTACAATTACTAAAACCACTTGGTAAAGCAATATTTCCTTCTACCCGACGGATAGCAACTTCTTGCTCGCCCCAACACCTATCCACTTGCACTGCAACGGGCTGATTTCCTTGACTAACAATGATAATGCTGGAAGCATTAATTGCTGGTGGAGTTTCTAGGTTTGGATTGTCATGACGAGGACAATTAAACTCTAAGTGACGACCCAAACGAACCAACGGTAGCATAGTACCTTGCCAATTGAGAACTTCGCCTGTAGCCATTGGCAAGACTTGCTCTTCTTTAAGCAGGAATATTTCGGAAACCACATCTGTGGGGAATGCCAAGAGCATACGATTGCTTTCGACAAGCAGCACTCGTGCGACTGAGAGTGTAAATGGTACTGAGAGGGTGAATGTAGTCCCAATTCCTAACTTTGTATCGACTTTGACATCACCTCGGATGTGCTTGAGGTTATTACGCACAACATCCATACCTACACCGCGACCAGATAAAGTTGTCACCTGGTCAGAAGTGCTAAAACCGGGTTCAAATATAAGCGATAGCAGTTCTTCTTCTGTTGCTTGTGCTAATAAAGCTGGTTCCAATCCCATCTCGATCGCACGAGTCCGAATTTTCTCCATCGAAATCCCACGCCCATCATCTCGAAGCGAAATAATGGTACGATTTCCTTGATGAGTTGCCTTAATTTCTATCAACCCTTGTTCGTTCTTACCAGAAGCACGACGTGTAGCTGGGTCTTCAATTCCGTGGTCAAAGGCATTCCGGACTAAGTGCATCAAAGGCTCATTCAAAGCCTCCAATATGCTTCTTTCGATTAAAGTACTCGCACCTTCAATTTTCAACTGTACGTTTTTGCCGTATTCTACGCACAAGTCACGCAAGGCTCTCGGAAAGCGATCCACAACATCAGATAGCGGACGCATCCTAATTTGCGTCAGCTTTCTTTGCAGTTGCTTGGATGTTTTAGTCAGTTTGCGAGCAAATTGATCTGTATCGTCAATGCTAAGTTGAATGTCAGTTGTGACTTCTTGCACTTGAACGATAGTTTCCATCACTTCTTGGGACAGCAAGTTGAGTTCGTTGTAGCTGTCCATTTCTAAAGAATCAAATTCCCCTTCGACTCCATTGGCTCCATCACCATTCTCTAAAACTGGGGCTGGAAGTTCTTTTGGTTCCTCGACTGGTGCGAGTGCTGGAAATGGAGTTCCTGATTGCACTACACTTTGAGTCGCTATTTTGTCGTAAGCTGTCCGGAGTTGTTGGTTTTCTCGTTCCAAAACTTGAACTCTTTGGTTCAAATTGCGAATGAGTTTGCGTAACCTTTCAAGTTGCAAATTCATCCCGTTGCGCTGAATAATGAGTTCTCCAAAGAGATCGTTAATTTGCTCGAGCTGTCTGCTAGGAACTCGGACTGTATTTTCTGATGTTTCGCTCTTATGGCTACCAACTGTTTGCTCGGCTTTCCGGTTGTAATTTGGTGTTGGAATTTCTCTAGAAGAGACTGTAGCTGGTTCTGGTTCTGATTCCTCAACTTGAGCCTCGCTTTCTTCTGCAAAAGCTGCTTCTAAAGCTTCAAAATCGGCTGCAATAATTTCTCGATCCAACCAGGATTCTTCTGTCTCTTCTTGTTCTATAAATTCTGGTTTTATGAATTCTGGTTCTACTTCGGTAACTGGGGCTGGTTCTACTTCTAGCAGTTCTGTTGACGCCCGCTCTATTATTGTATCCGATACTTTACCTAACCGTAACTCTACTGGTAAATTTTCTAGTTGATTTGTTAATACTAAAGCTTGCGATCGCCTCCATGCTTCCAATGCCGAGCGAGCAACTGTTTCTACAGAGGAAGGTTCTGCAGCTTCCATATGAGTTGCAATTGACATACACAACTGAGAAAAAGCTGAAAGTTGGAGCATTTCGCCCAACCCACCCAACTCAGCTGCCATAATTGTGACTTCTTCCTTCAAACAAGGCTGTTCGCCATCTGCTAGAACCGCTTCTAGGCGCTGCAAACACCCTTCGACTTCCGTTTCAAACAGCAAAGGTACGATATCTTGCCCCTCTTCGGGAGACAGCATAGTTGCTGCATCTTCAGGAGTCGGATCGCCCAAGCGTTGATGCAGCTCGTCAAAAACTGGGTAACAAAAAGTACCCAACCATTGCTCGTCTATTTCTCCACCTTCCGATAGTAATTCCACTATCTGACGCAACCAGTCTACTGCTGCTAATAGTAAACTTTGTAACTCAGTATCAATTTCTAAAGAATTTTTTCTAGTTTTTAAAACTTTAAAAGAATCTTCTAAACGGTGGGCTAAATCGCTGAGGGACCGAAATCCCATCATACCCGCACCACCTTTTATAGAATGGGCAGCTCTCAGTGCAGCATTAATTTTTTCTGGAGAAATGCGATTGCCAGGATTAATCTCCAACAATACCCCTTCCAAGGTATTGAGGTAATCATTCGCTTCCTCCAGAAATTGCATCTGAATTTCTAATTCTTTGTCTTGTGACATAGGGCTAATAGCTAGTGGCTAATGGAAGACTGGTTAATGGCTAATGGTTAATGGCTAATGGTTAATTAATTCGCACCGAACAATTAGCAATTAGCAATTAGCTATTAGCTATTAACATTAATCTACTTTGAAGGTACCAACAGTTGCTTGCAATTGTTGCGAAATCTCCACAGTTTGTTGCAGAGACTCCGAAACATGACGTGAAGAATCACTGGTGCGTTGCGAGGAAGAGGCAATTTCTCTCATCAACTGACTGACTGTTTGTGATGTTTCCACTTGAGAGGCTGTTGCTTGAGAAATTGACTGCACCAACAAATCGATTTGCCGCGAAATATCTAAGATTTGAGTTAGATTTTGCTTGGCATCTTCGACAATGCGCGTACCTTCTACAACCTGGGTTGTTCCCAGTTCCATCGCCTGCACCACTTCCGTTGTTTCGCGTTGAATATTTTCAACGATTTGTTCTATTTCTTTTGTCGCCGCCGCACTCCGGGCTGCTAATTCTCCTACCTCCTCTGCTACAACCGCAAAACCTTGTCCTTCTTCTCCCGCCCGCGCCGCTTCTATCCCGGCGTTGATGGCAAGTAAGTTGGTTTGCATGGAAATCTGATTGATCAAAGCTACCACGCGGGAGATTTGTTGTGTTGATTCTCCCAATCGCTTCACCTTCTTGGCTGTTTCACCGACAGTTTCACGCAAGTGCAAAATATTTTGTACTGTCATATCCATCGCCATCCCACTCTTTTTCGCCGTGTTGGCAGCTGTGTTGGCAACAATAGCTGCTTGTTGGGCGCTTGCTGCTACTGCTTGAATGGAGTTGGTCATGTTATCAACAGCATCGAGGGAGCGATTGATTTCTGAAGCTTGGGCGAGTGCTTCCTCTGCTAGGTGACGAATCGAACCTTCGTTGTGACCAATGGCTTGGTTAACTTGGATGGCGGCTTGTTTAACTTGGGTTACAATGTCTCGTAGGCTTTCCACAATGGAGTTAAAGAAGTCGGCAACTGTGCCAATTTCTCCGGCTGTGACTTCCGCACGTACTGTTAAATCCCCACTTGCTGCGCCTTCGACTTCGCTTAGAAGTTCTAGGAGTTGCATCTGCAAAGCTTCTTTTTGTCGCCGCTCATCTTCTGAGGATCTTTCAGCAATGGATCTTGCTTTTTCGACTTCCTGGAGAAGCAATGCTTGTTCTAGAGCATAGCCTACTTGGGTGGCAATTTGCTTGAATAACTCAATTTCTGATTGCAGCCAAATCCGAGGGCTATCACAATGATGGGCAATCATTAAGGCTATGAGTTGTCCGTCGCTAATAACGGGTGCGACTAGATTTGCTTTAACAGCAAATTTTTCCAACATCTTAATGTAGCATTGAGCGTTACTGAGATTTGGATCTTGATATATGTTGGATATTGCCCGAACTCTACCATCCTTGTATGTTTCTACATGGCGTTCTCTAAAACAGGGATCGTCAATTTGTACGCCTAACATTCTTGGCAATCCTGCAGTGACGGATTCAGCAACTACATCTCCATCTAAAGTTTCTGGATTAAAATGATATATCAGAACTCTATCCGTTTTGATTGCCTGACGGACTTCTCTGACTGCTGTTTTGTAGATATCCTCCATGTTGAGGCTTCTACGAGTCCGGAGGGTAATTTCTGCTAGCGATTTTGCTCTTTCAGTGTCTAGTTCTTGTTGTTTCACTAGCGTCTGTAATTGGGCTGCCATTTGATTGATATTGGCACTCAAGACTCCCAATTCGTCTTCTGACTCTACATCCAAACGAGTTCCTAAATCTCCTTGTCCGAGTTTGGCTACTGCATCTGTTGCTTTGACAATTGGTTGTGTCGCTCGTTTTGCTAAAAATACCGCGATCGCTGCTACAATGAGTGCTGCCAATGCCGTTCCCAAGATAATTGTCAATCCCAATTGTCTTTGTGGTGCAAATGCAATTCCCGCATCTGTTGTCAGAATTGCTTGCCATTTTAAATTGGGCAATCCTTCTTGAGTTTTAGATGTGTAGCTGACAAGTTGTTCTTTTCCTTCTATTTGATTGACTGTGGTAAAAGTCTCTTCTTGTCTTTGTTCTTGACGTTGAGTTAATCCTGGAAAATCTGCTTGGATTTCTCTTCCAATAATAGCTTTGTCAACAGGCAAAAATAATTTTCCCGAATCATCGGCCAAATAGTATTTATGCCCTACCTCCGTATAATTCTTTAGTATCTCATCTAAAGACTGTATGGGCAAACTCGCTCTGACTATGGATGAAACTTGTCCTGTTGTTGAATCCTTGATGGGAGCCGCAATAATAATATTGCCATTTCCCGTTTCTTGGGAAAATTGTGGCTGACTGATGTATGTGCTTCCTTTTTGCTTTGCTGCTTCAAAATATTTATTGTTACTTTGGTTATTTATAGAAGCTCCTCGCGATTGCGCGATCGCATTTCCACTTAAGTTGAGAATCGCAATGCTGTCATAGACTTTATAACTCTCTATATATTTATCTAATAAAACTTGTTTTTCTCTAGGAGATAAAGAATCCCTCAGTTTAGTGTTTGTTAAAACTGGTAAAGTTGATAAAACTTGCATATCCGTGTACCGCTCTAACATAAAACGGTTAACTTTATCTGCAAGCCCGTTGACTTCTGCTTGTTGAATTTGAGCGCCTTTACTACCCGTCGCCATACTAGCGATATAATAAGCTAATGTGCCAATTGCTAAGACGGGAATTGTACCAATTGCGATCGCAAGTAATGTGGCTTTAGTTGCCAAGCTCAACTTTTTAAACGGTTTTGACAAGCGACTTAAGCTAGACTCGACAGTTAATTCAGTATTCAGCTCTCTATCGGTTTCTACGATATGACTTTCTACAATTTTTGAAGAATGATGATTGGACACTTCATTTTTTTCATTCTCTAAACTGTCTTTAGCATTATTAGTTTGATTAAACATAGGGAATTCTCCTGAGGTGAATAAACATACTTCAATGAGTTTTCTAAGTGACACACCCTAATCACTGCGGAGAATAGAAGACTGCACAATAGCCTGTGCATCTAATACAAGTAAAATTTCTTTTTGTTGAACAACACACCCGCGTAAATAGGGAATCAAACTGGATGCCACTTGTCCTACAGGAGAGCGTATATCATCAGGCAAAAACTTAGTTGTACCTTGTATTTCTTGTACGACTAAACCCAAAAGTAATGAATCTACCCGAATAATAATTACGTTATATTGTCGCAACCGATTGTCAAGATATTCTAGGTTGAACATTCTTGGCAAATCAATCGCCCAAACTATCCGACTCCGCCAATTCATTAATCCCAATACACATCCCGGCATATTAGGCATTGATGTTATAGCTTCAATCGGCACTATAATTGCTTCTTGCGTATGCCTCATGGGCAACACGGCAGATGTTTGTCTGTTTAACTGAAACTTGAGATAACCATCTCCCAAGTTATTTTGAGCAACTTTTGTTGAAAGAGTAATTTTAGAACTGTTCATTAGAATTAAATCGCCACAGATTTAATAGCCCTGAGGAGCTGTTCGCGAGTGTAGGGTTTTGTTACATACGCATCAGCCCCTTGTCTCATTGCCCATAATCGGTCAATCTCTTGGTTTTTAGAACTACATATCACGATTGGGACTTTTTGTGTTATCGGATTTCTTTTTAAAGAACGACACAGTTCAAAACCACTCATCCCCGGCATAACAACATCTGTCACGATAACATCCGGGTTATGTGATAGGGCTTTTTCCAAAGCTTCTTTTGCACCAGCCGCTTTGATAACGTTGTAACCACTTTCTTTAAGATAATGGCTCATCAACTCCAATTCGCTCGGAGAATCTTCAACAATCAAAATTGTGCCTAACAAAGTAATACTCACTCCTAAATCTCCTAAAATAAATGACTCAATTTATCCTATTTTTTACTTAACTACCAATGTGTTTAAACACCATTTTTAGCAAGTCTGATTGGGAAAAAGGCTTTGTTAAGTAACCCGATGCTCTGACCATTTTTGCTTTTGCTCGGTCTATAAATCCCGTTCTACCAGTCACCATAATAATTGGAGTATTCTTAAAAGCCGAATGTCTCCGCAATAAAGAGCACAATTCATAGCCATCGAGGTTAGGCATTTCAACATCGAGTAAAATGATGTCAGGCTTGCTACGAAGTATTTGCATGAGCGCTTTCACTGGATCGTTAATCGTCACCACTGAAAATGCGCTTTCGTCTAAAAAGTGTTTGATAGAATTTAAGACTGTGGGGCTGTCATCAATACAAGCGACAGTGTACGTGTTTTTACTACTCTGTTGTTGGTATCTACTACTGTTGAAGTGAGAATTATCAAAATGATTTGTATTTTGTAACTGTTCCCCCAGTTTCAGTTGAGATGATGACTGAACTTGAGGCTGTGAAGTAGGTGTGGAATAGTAGGCTGGGGTATGAGATGGTGTAGTAGTAACAGTCGCTTGAGGATTTTGTCGATTGCGAAGTTGCTTTTGACAGTGTTCCACAAGCAATCGCAAATCCAAACGGCAAAATCTAGGCATTTGATTCAAGGGAGATTCTCCATTGAATTCGTAATTCCCTTGTTTGATGGCAAGAAATGACTCCAACACTTCTTTTGCCATTTCATCAATTAATATGGCTGCTTGAGGAGGAGTTATATATTCTTCATCAACGAGCCAGCAAATAGCTTGATAATCTGGTACGGGCATAGATCGATCGTCACCGTTTGCATCAAATATCAGCCGTACCTGCATCATAATCGTACTGTTGAGCGAGGGAAATTGCTGACTTAAGCGAGAGGCATGATTCTCGAGTCGGTCAAACATTTTATCTGAGGACGCATAAATAAGTTTACCGTCTTCTAGATAGATTGACCAAGATACCGACTCTGTGAATACTTGTAAGCAGCCTGTAGCACGCCGACTAGTCAGTTGTGCTAATAGAGATAGCGGGTGTAGTTTTTGGAAAAACTTGTAGCTACCTATAGGAGTTGTGCTCATGAGTGCTGTTTTTGGCTAAATTCAATTAGGTGTGAGCTTATCTGTTGCAGAGTTTTTCCACAAGTCAAGAAAATTTGCTAAAATCTTTGTTGCAAAGAATACAAAATTTTGACTTTTAGACCTGTAGAAAACTCAGTGGTAGCACCCTTCTTTTAAGATGAAAAATCTCAGCTAATACGTAAATTGCTATGAAATTTACTAATGATACTGAGATTAGCAGACATTTCTACACGGCAAGTAAAAAAAGTGTAAAGACTAGATGAAATCATCTACCTAAATAGAACTTGTGTGACAGCAACCGAAATAATACTGTACGAGAGTGACTTTGACTTGCAAGGGCGAACCTGCTATTTTGAGTACTTATCTTTCAGTATAGTACGGTTTCCTAGGACGGGATAAAGTCTCAAGTGATATTTACCCTGCTATCAGTGTTTTTACTTGCAAAACGTGCGAACTTAACATAAAAATGCCCTCACCATAGAATAGTGCCACTGTCTGTTATATACCCTCTCAGGCACATTTGCCAGTTATGGTATTAACCACACGAATGAAAATCGCTGAGTTGAAGTTTATACGAAACAAAATTTAACAGTATGAGTATCAAAAAACTTCCGGATAAGTTTTATTGAATCTTTCAGCGTATCGAATTGTTTGAGGCAAAAACTCTATCATTATGCTTAGAAGACAGCCAGAGGGATGGAATCAGAAAAAAGTATTTTTTATACAAGAAAATACTATACACCATTTAATTGACAACCATAGCCTTGGAGGATGTTTGAAAAGTCTTGGGCGAATAGAATTCGCTACTACACAAACTAAGTCCACCTATGCACTCCATGCACGCTTCGCGAACGTGAACTAACACAAAAACAATGATTGACTCACCTGCGGAGGCAGGTTTTGTCTGTGTAGTCGCAATTTCCAATCGCTAAGGCTATATCAATTGAGACTTAGAATACAAAAAAGTTATTAACTATATATTATGCGGATGAAAGGACTTGAACCTTCACACCTCACGGTACTAGAACCTAAATCTAGCGCGTCTGCCAATTCCGCCACATCCGCATCAGTATCTTATACTATCACAAGAAATTGTATGTGGCAATAATGTAATGGTTAGTTGTTGGTAGTTAGTTGCTAGTTGTTAACCACTAACTACTAACCACTAACCACTAACCCGTGTTACACGAGGTAAGCGATGCTTGAAGCCACAGAGAATTTCCCAAGAAATTGTGTTTAGCTGATTGGCCCAATCTTCAGCAGAAATTTGTTCTTCTCCTTCTTTGCCCAGTAAAGTCACCACTTCACCTTCTTGTATCTCTGGTAATGCGCTAATATCTAGCATCAACTGATCCATCGTAATGTTACCAATTTGAGGCACTCGCTGACCTCGGATCAACACTTGCATTTTATTGGAAAGATTGCGAGGTATACCGTCGGCATAACCAATTCCTACCACAGCCAAGCGCAGTTCTTGCTGTGCTACAAATTGATGACTATAACTGACGCCCGTTCCAGGTGCAATAATTTTAACTTGGGTAACTCGTGCTTTTACCTGCATGACTGGTTTGAGGTCGATGCTGGAGTTTAAATGAACGGCTGGGTAAAGACCGTAAATGACTAAACCCGCACGTACCATGTCATAATGTAACGACTCCTCGGTTAGAGTAGCGGCTGAGTTTGCTAGATGCAAACAAGGAGGTTCTATCCCCAATGCTCTAATTTGAGCGATCGCAGTTTCAAACCTCTGCTGTTGTTGTTTCATCACCGTAGGGTCTGGGCTATCGGCTGTTGCTAAGTGAGAATAAATGCTCTTAATAGTAAGATAGGGCAAACGCTGCACTAACTTAACGAACTCATCAGCTTCTTGCCAATTTGTCCCCAATCTAGACATCCCCGTATCTAACTTAATATGTACGGGTAGGGGAGAATCGTAGTTAATCTCCTCTAGAGTATTAGAAAAGACTAAAGCTTGTTTGGGACTTATGAGCGTTGGTTGAAGTTGCCACTGTGCGATAGCTTGGATTTGTTCTGGTGTATGAGTTGCACCCAGAATCAAAATTGGAGCTTCAATTCCTGCTTCTCTTAATTGAATTCCCTCTGGAACTGTGGCGACTCCGAGCCAACTCGCTCCCGATTTTAAAGCTGTTTGAGCAACAACGATCGCTCCATGTCCGTAAGCGTCAGCTTTCACCACCGCCATAAGCTGAGTACGCGGTGACAGTAACTTCGTCAGTTGACGCACATTATGAGACAGCGCCTCCAAATCAATTTCTACCCAAGCACGTTGTGACATCCAAGCATAGCTATCGCTGTGACAATCGAAGATAATACGGTTTTTCTCGTGGCTTAACATTATTTGCTGATCCTCACACACCAGAAAACAGGGATTGGGGATTGGCGATTGGCGATTGGGGATTGAGGGGTGAGGTGGTGAGGTGGTCGAATTTTCCTCATCTCCCCATCTCCTCATCTCCCCATCTTCCCAGTCCCTAGTTCCTAGTCTCTAGTCCCTAATACCCAATCGCTAGTTCCTCACCCTTGACTATTTCCCAAATTCCTGCTTTTGTAGGAAGTATAATTTATCCTCATAAGCAAAGGAGGATTGATTTGTGTTAATATATGTAAAATTAATAGCTTGAGCGCTTATCAATGGGGAAGGTTTTAGTTCTAAACGCCTCTTACGAACCGCTCAATATCACGAGCTGGCGGCGAGCCGTGGTCTTGTTGATCAAAGGTAAAGCTGAACGGGTTGAAATCAATAACAAGCAACTCTATTCAGGCTTTCCACTTCCAACCGTTATTAGGTTGAGACATTATGTGCGCGTTCCCTACAAGGAAATTCCTCTCACTCGACGGAATCTTCTACACCGGGATAGTCACACGTGTCAATACTGCGGTTACACTGGAGATGATTTAACTCTAGACCATGTTATACCGCGATCGCGTGGGGGCGGCGATAGTTGGGAAAACATAGTAACGGCGTGCGTTCGCTGTAATGTCAAGAAGGGAAATCGTACACCAAGTGAAGCTCACATGATGTTACGCCATCACCCCCGAAGACCTTACAGTAGTCTTTATTTCGAGGTCAGTAAACATCTCAAGAGCGGATTGCACAAAGAATGGCAAAAATACGTCATTGGTCTCTGACAAACCTGGTTCCTCTTTGAGAACGGCAGTACGTTGTCAGGTAAAAGTGCTGTTGCCCTAGCTTGGTGAAGCTTCGTTTGTCTGTGACTTTAATCAGACTCAAGCGTCTAAAGTTGACAGAGCAGCCTGCAAAATTTTCTGTAAGCTTGCAAGCAACTTTGTTAGTATAACACAGATTGACGAAAAAGCAACCAGGGTACGCTATAAAATTGCCAAGTTTGGGCAACAAAATTATTTTGCTTGAGTAGCAACTAGATAAGATCGAGCCGATTGAAAAGAATTACTCAAAATCTAGACTGACAGATATAGTGCCAGTATGGAATAATTCTGCGAAGATTGTAGATGTGTGGCTGAAGTAGCAAATGACTAACTGTACTCTTTACTCAATTAAAGACAGGAAGCCCCACACTCTTAAAGACCATTAAATATGCAACTTAATTCTTCTTTAACCCAGTTTGAAAATTTTCCACTACAGAGAGATTCGGCATCAGAGGATGGTGAGGTAGACGATAAAGACTCAATTGAAGTTCCGCTCAATCGACAATCAAGTACAACAACGTTGACTGGTGAGCCCGGTCATTCTTTAAACCAGCGTAACAATGTAACGAGCGATCGCAAAGCAGAAGAGCTAGGTGCGATGCTTTTAGCTCATCGACAAGAACGGCATCTGATTATTCTGCAAGATTTTCCAGATCCCGACGCTTTGTCCTCAGCTTGGACATACCAACTTATTGCACAGCAATATGAGATCAAGTGTGACATTGTTTATGCCGGAGCTTTGAGTCACCAAGAAAACATCGCCTTGGTAAAGCTGACGAACTTACCTGCCCAGCGTTGGACGTTGCAAACACTGAAAGGTAAAGACCTGACATCATCATATCAAGGTTTTGTACTGATAGATAACCAAGGAACAACATCTCAGCTAGTACCCGTGGTAGAACACGTAGGTATTCCATTGGTAGCAATTATTGACCATCACAGTTTACAAAGCGATATCAAGTCAGAATTTATTGATATTCGTCCTTCTGTTAGAGCAACAGCAACAATTTTTACTCAATACTTGCAAGCGGGATTGCTATCGCTAGATAGTAGTATCAGCCAACACGTAAAATGTGCCACTGCCTTGATGCACGGCTTGCGATCGGATACGAATAGACTGATGCAAGCACAGGAAGATGACTTTATGGCAGCAGCGTATCTGAGTAGATTTTATGACGCACAACTGCTAAATGCGGTTCTGCAGGCGAATCGCTCTAAACGAGTGATGGATGTGATAGAGCGATCGCTAAAAAACCGTATAGTGCAAAATAACTTCTCCATTGCTGGTGTTGGATATCTACGTTACGATGACCGCGATGCCATCCCCCAAGCGGCTGATTTTCTCGTTACAGAAGAAAACGTTCATACAGCTGTAGTTTATGGCATCGTTCACGACGAAGACGATGAATTAGAAGTTGTAATTGGTTCCTTGAGAACTACCAAGTTAACACTTGACCCTGATGAATTTATCAAGGAAGCCTTTGGACAAGATAGTAGCGGGCGCTTCTTTGGAGGTGGAAGAACAAGCGCGGGTGGATTTGAGATTCCTATGGGTTTCTTATCAGGCAGCAACGAGAATTCTGCTTATGCGAAAATGAAATGGGAAGTTTTCGATGCTCAAATTAAGCAAAAGCTTCTGAGATTGGTAAATCCAAAAGATAATCCAATTCAATCAGAATAGGGACTGGAGACTGGGGACTAGGGACTAGGGACTAGGGATTGGGAACTAGGGACTAGGGACTAGGAATTTTCTCAATCGCCTGCTTCGCCAATCCCCATTGCCCCTTATCCCCAGAGGGGCCCCCGAGTTCCCCAATACCTAATCGCCAATCCCCATTGCCCCTTATCCCCAGAGGGGCCCCCGAGTTCCCCAATACCTAATCGCCAATCGCCAATCGCCAATCGCCAATCGCCAATCGCCAATCGCCAATCGCCAATCGCCAGTCCCCAGTCCCCAAAATGGAAATCTACTTAATCCGTCACGGCATAGCCGAAGAGAAACAACCAGAGATTAAAAAAGACGAAGAGCGAAGTCTCACAAAAGAGGGAAGGCAGAAAACAGAGAAAGTAGCCCAGAGACTCAAGCAAATGGGTTTCCATTTCGATTTGATTGCCACAAGCCCCTTAGTGAGAGCGCGTCAAACAGCAGAAATACTTATAGCACAGAAGCTCAGCTCTCACCTTGAAGAATGTACCCATCTTACACCAGAAGGAGATATTTACAATTGGGTGAGAGAATGGCTAGAGCCGAGAAATTATGCGCCTGACACTCAACTTGCATTAGTCGGACACGAACCAAATTTAAGCGCTTGGGCAGAAATTCTGGTTTGGGGGCAAAACAAAGCATCCTTAGTCCTGAAAAAAGCGGGTATGATCGGGGTAAAACTACCAGAAAAGGGATCTCCTCTGGGTTGCAGTCAAATGTTTTGGTTGACGCCACCCAAATACTTGCTTTAGCAGTAGTGAAACGTTTTTGAAAGAAATTCCAAGGAAACGGGTACTGTTATGGTGATAAGAATTTCTGGGATGTTGCTTTCTTAGAAATACTTTACGAAACAGATGGTGTTGCCATGATGGTGTGCGAATTCAAGCCTGGGTTGGATGGCATTCCCGCCGCCCAATCCGGTATTAGTTGTGTTGATGGGCAGAAGGGAATATTAGAATACCGTGGCATTCGGATTGAGGAACTAGCAGAAAAGAGTACATTTTTAGAAACTGCTTTTCTCTTAATCTGGGGCGAACTGCCTACAGCCGAAGAATTGGCAGCATTTGAGTCTGAGGTTCGCAATCACAGGCGGATCAAATATCGCATTAGCGACATGATGAAATGCTTTCCCGAAAGCGGTCACCCAATGGATGCTTTACAAGCCTCGGCGGCTGCATTGGGTTTATTTTATTCGCGTCGCGATCTAGACAATCCAATCTACATTCGCGATGCGGTTGTTCGCCTGATAGCCAAAATTCCCACAATGGTGGCGGCTTTCCAATTGATGCGGAACGGGAATGAAGCGGTACGTCCTCGAGACGATTTGGATTATGCCGCTAATTTCTTGTATATGCTCAACGAGCAAGCACCCGATACACTAGCGGCGCGAATATTTGATATTTGCTTGATACTTCACGCCGAACATACAATGAACGCTTCCACATTCAGTGCTAGAGTCACAGCCTCTACCCTAACAGATCCATATGCTGTTGTTGCTAGTGCAGTCGGAACTTTAGGAGGACCACTTCATGGAGGGGCGAATGAAGAAGTGATTCAAATGTTAGAAGCGATTGGGTCTGTGGAAAATGTCCGTCCATACATTGAGGATTGTCTCGAACGTAAAGCCAAGATTATGGGATTTGGTCATCGCGTGTACAAGGTAAAAGACCCGCGTGCTACAATTTTACAGAATTTGGCAGAGCAACTGTTTGACAAATTTGGCATGGATAAATACTATGACATCGCCCAAGAAATGGAACGAGTCGTAGAGGAAAAATTGGGACACAAAGGTATTTATTCCAATGTTGACTTTTACTCCGGTTTGTTGTATAGAAAACTGGGAATACCAACAGACTTGTTTACACCAATATTTGCGATCGCCCGTGTTGCTGGTTGGCTAGCCCATTGGAAAGAACAACTAGAAGAGAACCGGATTTATCGTCCTACCCAAGTCTACAACGGCAAGCACTCTATTCCTTACACCCCGATTGAGAAGAGGTAGGGGATTGGGGATTGGCGATTGGTGCCCAGTCCCCAGTCCCCAGTCGCTTATAAGCAAATCCCAATTCATACCATAGGTAGAAATTCTTGTTTAGCCCGTAAAGGACTCAAACAATCCAAAGGTATACTAGGCATGGGCATCGCAAAAAATCTTAAATTTTGAGCGATTTAGAGAGAAACAGTAAGAGGTGAATTTACAGTTATTAACATACAAGGGGAAAAGAAAGGGTGAAAGATTAAGGATGAAGGATTAAGGGTAAAAACGACAAAGCTGAATACTCCAAACTTCGTACTTCACACGACAAAGCTGAATACTTCGTAACTTGGTAGAAAATGAATTCAGGAATCGATCTGCAAGGAACATTTATTGAATCCCTCATGGAGTTAGGGCTACCCGCCGATGCCGCTAAAGCCATTTGGATGCCACTACCGATGATACTGATGATAATTGGTGCCACAGTAGGGGTACTAGTCTGCGTTTGGCTGGAACGGAAGATTTCAGCAGCAGCACAGCAGAGAATTGGTCCTGAATACATAGGTCCATTTGGTTTGCTAGCACCTGTAGCAGATGGTCTTAAGCTGGTTTTTAAAGAAGATGTGGTGCCAGCCAAGTCCGACCGAATACTATTTACCCTCGGTCCAATCATCGTGACAATTCCAGTATTTTTGTCATATTTGATTGTGCCGTTCGGACAGAACCTAGTCATTACAGATGTTTCGCTTGGGGTCTTCTTGTGGATTGCCCTGTCTAGCGTTGCGCCGATTGGTTTGTTAATGGCTGGTTACTCATCCAACAACAAATACTCTCTCTTAGGAGGCTTGCGGGCTGCAGCACAATCAATTAGCTATGAAATTCCTTTGGCACTCTCAGTGCTAGCCATAGCTATGATGTCCAATAGCCTCAGCACCATTGACATAGTAAATCAGCAATCTGGTTATGGCATTCTTGGCTGGAACATTTGGCGACAACCAGTTGGCTTGATCATCTTTTGGATAGCCGCCCTTGCTGAATGCGAACGATTGCCCTTTGACTTACCCGAAGCAGAAGAAGAAATCGTAGCTGGTTATCAAACTGAGTACTCCGGGATGAAATTTGGTTTATTTTACCTGAGTTCTTACGTTAACCTAGTCCTGTCTGCTCTGCTGTTCGCGGTTTTATACTTAGGTGGTTGGGATTTCCCGATTCCCCTAAATTTACTCGCCAATGTGTTTGGAGTCAGTGAAACAAATCCCATTCTGCAGGTTGTGACCGCATCATTGGGAATCACCATGACCGTACTCAAAGCATACTTCCTCGTTTTTCTTGCGGTATTAGTACGTTGGACAGTGCCACGAGTTCGCATTGACCAACTGTTAGATTTAGGATGGAAGTTCTTGCTACCAGTAGGCTTGGTTAACTTGCTACTGACTGCAGCCCTGAAAATAGCTTTCCCCGTTGCTTTTGGCGGTTGATAGCGACTAGGGACTGGGGACTAGGGACTGGAGACTAGGGACTAGGGACTAGGGAGTAGAAGACAATAATCCCCAATCGCCATTGCCCCTCAACAAGGAGGGGGCCCCGAGTTCCCCAATCGCCATTGCCCCTCAACAAGGAGGGGGCCCCGAGTTCCCCAATCGCCAATCCCCAATTACCAATCGCCAATCCCCAATCCCCTAAAGAGAGATACGAACAATGTTGAAATTCCTGAAACAAGTTGGCGATTACGCCAAGGAAACAGTACAAGCAGGTCGCTATATTGGTCAGGGGTTAGCTGTTACTTTTGACCATATGCGGCGACGCCCCGTAACCGTACAGTACCCATATGAAAAACTAATTCCCAGCGAGCGGTTTCGCGGTAGGATTCATTTTGAGTTTGATAAGTGCATTGCTTGCGAAGTTTGTGTTCGTGTGTGCCCTATCAACCTACCTGTGGTGGATTGGTCATTTGACAAAGGAAGTAAAAAGAAAAAGCTTAACCACTACAGCATCGACTTCGGAGTTTGTATCTTCTGCGGTAACTGTGTGGAATATTGTCCGACTAACTGTTTATCAATGACAGAAGATTACGAACTTTCGACCTATGACCGCCATGAATTGAACTATGACAACGTGGCATTAGGTCGCTTGCCTTACAAAGTCACCCTTGACCCAATGGTGACACCTTTGCGCGAACTGGTTTACCTACCCAAAGGCGTCATGGACCCCCATGGTTTACCTGACGATGCACCCCGCCCTGGTGCTCGCCCAGAAGATCTTGTGGAAAAAGAGTAAATGCTAGTGGTTAGTAGGGGCGCAAGGCATTGCGCCCGTACAGTAGTTATTTAGTAGAACCACTAACCACTAACCACTAACCACTAACTACTAACAAAGGACAAAAAAAGTGAATCTAGCAGCAGGAGTACAGTTTGTTTCTTTTGGCATATTAGCAGTGATGTTACTTGGGGCTGCACTAGGTGTTGTCCTGATTGAGAACATCGTTTACTCTGCCTTTTTGCTCGGAGGTGTATTCGTCAGCATTGCTGGTCTGTACCTGTTGCTGAATGCTGACTTTGTAGCAGCAGCGCAATTACTTATCTATGTTGGTGCAGTCAACGTGTTGATTTTGTTTGCCATCATGTTAGTGAACAAGCGGCAAGCTTTTGTACCCTTTCCTACAGCTTGGATACGTAAAGCACTCACAGCAGTTGTCAGTGCGGGATTGTTTGCACTTTTAAGTACAATGATTTTGGTGACCCCTTGGTCATTGTCCAATGCTCAACCCGTGGCAAACTCTATTGTTCTCATTGGCGAGCATTTCTTCAGTGACTTTTTACTGCCTTTTGAACTAGCGTCTGTCTTGCTATTAATGGCAATGGTAGGTGCAATTATTTTGGCGCGTCGCGAGTATCTTCCAGAACAAACTCTCTCACAAGACCGACAAACCGTTCTGACTTTACCAGAACGTCCGAAAGAATTAGTATCGGCAGGCGAAGCAAGTCAGAATATACAGTGACCACCTAACCAGTGACCAGTGACCCTTACGGGTTCGCCAGTCGCCTACGGCGGGAGACCCGCCTGCAGCGCTGGACTCACCAGTGACCAGTGACCACCTGACCGGTGAGCAATGAATAACTGTTGACTGGTGACTGATAATTCAAGAGAAGGGGTAATTAAAATTCATGCAAATCCAGTACTTTTTGTTACTAGCAGCAGCTTTATTTTGTATCGGTATTTACGGTTTAATTAATAGTCGTAATGCCGTGCGAGTCCTGATGTCTATTGAGTTGTTGCTCAATGCTGTTAATTTGAACTTAATGGCATTTTCTAACTACCTTGACTCAATTGCAATTAAGGGTCAGGTATTCACTATATTTGTGATTACCGTAGCGGCAGCAGAAGCAGCGGTTGGTTTAGCAATTGTACTTGCCATCTATCGCAACCGCGATACTGTCGATATGGAGCAGTTCAATCTCCTAAAGTGGTAAATTCGTGGATCTCAAGCAGGTAATTATTGCTTATAAAGCACGAGACCCCCAGAGCAAACGTTGGGCAGAACTTTGTGCAAAGCAACTGGAAAGTCGCCAATGCCAAGTTTTGATGGGACCAAGCGGACCAAAAGACAATCCTTATCCGGTTTTTTTGGCTTCTGCTGGTCAACTAATTGATATGGCTTTGATACTTGGTGGTGACGGTACTGTTTTAACTGGTGCGCGACAGTTGGCCTCAGCTGGCATCCCAATATTAGCTGTTAATGTGGGCGGTCATCTGGGGTTTCTGACTGAATCGCCAGAAGAGTTTAAAGACACCGAGCAAGTTTGGGACAGATTGTTGGAAGATCGCTACGCTATCCAACGTCGGATGATGTTACAAGCTGCAGTGTTTGAGGGTAACAGTACTAATTTAGAACCAGTGAGCGATCGCTTTTTCGCTTTGAATGAAATGTGTGTCAAACCCGCTTCCGCAGATCGCATGATCACCTCAATGTTGGAAATGGAAATTGATGGTGAGGTTGTGGATCAGTATCAAGGCGATGGGTTAATAGTCTCTACACCCACTGGTTCAACAGGTTACACTGTTTCTGCCAACGGTCCAATCGTGCATGATGGTATGGAAGCAATTACCATCACTCCTATTTGTCCGATGAGTCTTTCAAGTCGCCCCCTCATCTTACCTCCAGGTTCCGTCGTTAGCGTTTGGCCTTTAGGCGATTACGAACTAAGTACCAAACTGTGGACTGATGGGGTTTTGGCAACTTCCATTTGGCCCGGACACCGTGTTGATATACGCATGGCGGAATCCAGGGCTAAGTTCATTATTTTACGAGAAAATAACTCGTACTATCAGACGTTACGAGAAAAATTGCTGTGGGCTGGTACAAGGATTCACTACAGCAGTAACAACCACACAAATTGATTTGTTGCAACGTTATCAGCAGTAAAGTAGGGTGGGCATCGCCCACCAACATCGAACGTGCAGAATAGCCCACCCTACTCCCTTTGTCTCGTTCCCAGGCGGAGCCTGGGAATGCAGCCTGCGAGGCGGAGCCTCGACTCTACCAAAAAGCCCTCACCCCCAATTAATTTTTAATATTTCTAAAAAAGTATCAAAATATACTTTTTATCAGATAAATATAACACTAAGATTTCAATTCGATGATTAATACTATCAGCTGCATACATATTTAGCTGATTCATTTAAAGCAAAATTCTTTAGAGATGACAAAACAATTTAATCGACGGAAGTTTTTAGTTTACGGTTCTGCTTCCTTTGGCGCAAGCATTTTATTAAAGGGTTGTGTTAACAATTCTTCAACTAATAACACAGAAAGTTCAGCACCTACAGCTTCTTCTGTCAGTGCTTCTAATACTAGCAACACAATCAAAGTAGGAATCTTGCATTCTCTCAGTGGCACAATGGCAATTAGTGAAAAAAGCGTTGTAGATGCTGAAAAATTAGCACTTAAAGAAATTAATACTGCTGGTGGTGTTTTAGGCAAACAAATTGAAGCAATTGTTGAAGATGGTGCTTCTAACTGGGACACTTTTAGGGAAAAAGCTACCAAACTAATCGACCAGGATAAAGTTGTTGCCGTTTTTGGTTGTTGGACTTCTGCTAGCCGCAAGAATGTCAAATCAGTCTTTGAAAGCAAAGACCATATGCTTTGGTATCCAGTGCAGTATGAAGGTCAAGAATGTTCCCGAAATATCTTCTACACTGGTGCTGCCCCC
>NZ_BAACAP010000139.1:0-33322 GCF_045865695.1 Scytonema hankhaensis NUACC26 | reverse complement strand
AAAGGGGGCATGAGAAAATCTAGTTCCCTCCCCTTTACAAGGGGAGGGTTAGGGTGGGGTAAAATCTATCTCAGGTCTGTTACATAAAGATTGCCAACAACCTTAAGGTACACCTTAGAAAGATTTAGCTTGCTTTTATTTAAGTTATGTAGCGTCAAAAATAGAGTTTTCTCTATACTATATTATTGGCAAACAGAACTGCAAAATTGAAGTGAAGGTGTGTGAGTAACTTCACCAACGCAAAAATAATATCAAAAGTTACAAGCGCCATTACTGTTATCGTAGGGTGTATTGTACTGATGGGCTGGACACTTAATATTACCTTGCTTAAGAGTGTTTTTCCAGAGCATACCAGTATGAAAGCAAATGCTGCGATCGCTTTTTTACTAGCAGGAGTTTCGCTGTGGTTTTCAATAATGGGAGAGCAAAGGAAAAAATATATCTTTGTTGCTCGTGTAACAGCGATCGCCGTCTTTATTATTGGCTTACTCACTCTATGTCAATATATCTTAGGATGGAATTCAAGAATTGACGAATTGCTGTTTCGAGACTCACCAGATGCCTCAGACACTTCACATCCTGGGAGAATGGGGATAAATACTGCTCTCAACTTTGTACTTTTAGGTACGGCGCTGTGGTTATCGGGTAACAAGACAAATCGCAGTGACAGTTGGGCGCAAGGTTTGAGCGTTGTGGTTGGCTTGATAGCTCTTCAAACAATAGTCGGTTATATCTATGGAGTGAGAAATTTTTACCACATAGGCGTTTATACTACCTCAATGGCGTTACATACAGCACTGACTTTTGTGGTGCTTTGTGTGGGAGTGTTGTATATTCGTCCGAACTCCGGGTTTATGCGGACAATAACCAGTGAACTCAATGGCGGTGCGATCGCCCGTTTGTGGATACCAGTTGTTTTAATTCTGCCCCCGATTGCGGGGTGGTTAATTCTTTTGGGACAAACGACAAAGCAATACGATGCAGCTTTTAGCATATCGCTGCTTGTCCTTGTACTAAATGGAATTTTTTTGGGATTAATTTGGCAAAATGCTAATTTTCTGAATAATTTAGATAGCACTCGTCAAAAAGCAGAAAGGGCATTGCGCGAGAGCGAAGAACGCTATCGTTTGCTCGTGGAAAATGTTCCTCAATTGGTTTGGACTAGCCGAAGCGATGGTTTTGTAGAGTACTTCAATCAGCGCTGGATCGATTATACAGGGTTGCCGCTCGCTCGAACTTTAGGGTGGGATTGGCAGCGAGTCGTTCATCCTGACGATTTGCCTCAAGCCCTTGAAAGTTGGACAACCGGACTTACTACAGGTAACCGAGTTGAAGCACAGTACCGTTTGAGATGTTTTGATGGTGTTTACCGTTGGCACGTAGTACAAGCTTTACCACTGCGGGATAGTAACGGAACTGTTATGAAGTGGTTCGGTACTTGTACGGATATTGACGATCGCATACGAGCAGAAGTTGCTTTGCGCCAAAGCGAATCTCGACTGCGCTTCTTTGTGGAATCAGATTTGCTCGGTATTATCAGTAGCGATATGCAAGGACGTCTAAAGGAAGTCAACGACGCCTTTTTAAGCATAATTGGCTACACGCGCAAAGATTTTCTTGTAGAAAGACTGGAGTGGAAAGATCTAAGCCCACTAGAATTTCTACCTTTAGATGAAGCAGCGCTAGCCGAAGCTAAGGTAAAAGGAACTTCTAGCCCCTATGAAAAAGCTTACATCCGAAAAGATGGAACTCGCGTTCCGGTATTAGTAGGTTACACCATAGTTGGAGAACAGCAGGAAGAAGCGGTTTCATTTGTTCTCGATATTAGCGAACTGAAGAGAACTCAAGCAGCCTTAATAGAAAGTGAAAAGCGCTTTCGCCATGTCACAGATACTGCTCCAATGATGGTTTGGATGTCCGGACTAGATACACTGTGTAATTACTTTAACAAACCTTGGCTGGATTTTACCGGACGAACAATGGAGATGGAAATGGGCAATGGCTGGAGAGAAGGTTTACATCCTGACGATTATCAGCATTGCTTGGAAACTTATACGAATGCATTTAATGCACGCCTTAACTTTCAAATAGAGTACCGCCTGAGGAGGTTTGATGGAGAATATCGTTGGCTTTTAGATATTGGTATACCTAGATTTACCCCAGAAGGGGAATTTTTAGGTTACATCGGGTCTTGTATAGATATAGAAGACCGCAAACAAGCCGAAGCACAAACGCAACAAATTAATGAAACTCTTGAAGAACGAGTTAGACTACGCACTGCTCAACTAGAATCTGCCAATAGGGAACTCGAATCGTTCTCTCACTCAGTTTCTCATGATTTAAGAGCACCATTGCGACACATTACTGGATTTGTTGATTTGTTGCAAAAACGGCTAGCAGGTACTTCGCTAGATGAAACTAGCCAACGTTACCTTGCTATTATCACCGAAGCCACCAAACAAGCAGGTACATTGATTGACGATTTACTAACTTTTTCCCGTGTGGGACGTTCTGAAATGCGTTATACCAACGTAGATATGAATTTAATCTTACAGGAGGTACAACGCGATTTATTGCCAGAAACGAAAAACCGGGAAATTTCTTGGCACATAGAATCACTACCCCAGGTACATGGTGACCCCTCCATGTTAAGACTCGTTTTCCGTAACTTGTTAGAGAATGCCATTAAATACAGTAAAACCCGTTCCTTAGCAGAAATTACTGTAGGCTGTATCAGTAAGGAACAGGAAGTGGTATTCTTCGTGCGAGATAACGGCATTGGTTTTGATATGCGATATGTTCACAAATTATTTGGAGTTTTTCAACGCCTGCACAGCGATCCTCAGTTTGAGGGTACGGGTGTTGGATTGGCAAACGTTCAGCGCATTGTTCACCGACATGGTGGGCGTGTCTGGGCGGAAAGTGAAATAGATAAGGTCACGACCTTTTATTTTTCGCTACCAAGGGGGTTTGAAGTAGCGAGTGGAGAGTAGAGAGCGAACAATGGAACTAAAGCGCATTCTCCTAGTGGAAGACAGCATTAACGATGTTGAGTTAATCCTGACTTCACTGGCAGAAAACCATTTGGGTAATGAAGTTGTTGTTGTCCGAGACGGTGAAGAAGCATTGGATTATCTATACCGCCGTGGCTTGTACCGTTTGCGGCGCGAGGGTCATCCTGTTGTGGTATTATTGGATCTCAAGCTACCGAAGATTGACGGATTAGAAGTTTTGACACAACTCAAAGCCGATCCAGAATTACGGGTAGTGCCAGTAGTTGTGCTGACTTCCTCACGCGAAGAACAAGATTTGACTCGCTGTTATGAACTTGGCACAAATGCTTATGTTGTTAAGCCCATTGATTTTCACGAATTTGTGGAAGTCATTCGAGGGTTAGGATTGTTTTGGGCAATCATTAATGAACCGCCTCCAGGTTCTATACCTCCGGCACGCAGTACTCAAGGATTTGCAGGAACATAACAACAATGTCTGGTCTCAGGTTTCTCTTGCTGGAAGATAGCTTGGTGGATACAGAACTGATCTGGGCCACCTTAAAAGAAGGTGGGATTTTTTGTGAATTGGTTCAGGTGAAAACTCAAGCGGAATTTCAGAAGGCACTTGAGGAAGATAATTTTGACCTGATTCTTTCAGATTACTCTTTACCAGGGTTTGATGGTATTTCAGCTTTAGAGATGGCACACCGTTTGTTGCCAAATATACCCTTCATCTTTGTAACTGCAACAATGGGGGAAGAGGTAGCAATTGAAACTCTTAAAAGTGGGGCGACTGATTATGTTCTGAAGCAACGGTTGGAACGTGTCGTACCTTCAGTCAAGCGGGCGATGCGAGAAGCCGAAGAACGTCGCGCCCGCCAACAAGCAGAAGCTGAATTGAAACAGCAAAAAGAAGAATTGGAAAGAGCAAACCGCATTAAAGACGAGTTTTTAGCAGTACTGTCTCATGAATTGCGATCGCCCCTCAATGCCATTCTCGGTTGGTCAAAAATTCTCCGAACCCGCAAGATAGACGCAGTAACCCTAACCCGTGCATTGGAAACGATTGAGCGCAACGCCAAGCTACAAACTCAGCTTATTGAAGATTTATTAGATGTCTCTCGCATTATTCGCGGTAAATTAACCCTACGCCCTCAACCTACAAACTTAGTTCCTGCAATTGAAGCTGCAATTGATACCATGCGTTTAGCAGCTCAAGCCAAAGCTATAAACCTGAAGTTTTCCATTTTAGATTCTGAATTAGAGAATCAAAGCGAAGCTTCAAGTATTGTTTTAAATAATACTCATATTATAGAGCGACCGACTAAATCCCTACCCATCATTTCAACAGAAGAAACTTCTACAGTCACTTTCATCCCACAAGCAACGCAATGGCATTCTAAGTCAAAGTTCCTGGTCTTAGGCGACCCCAATCGTTTGCAGCAAATCGTTTGGAATCTCCTTTCAAATGCCATCAAGTTCACAGCTCAGGGAGGACAGGTGGAAGTACTCTTGGAAAGAGTTCTCAATCTCCATTACCCCTTATCCCCAGAGGGGACCCCGAGTTCCCCAATCGCCAATCCCCAATCGCCAATCGCCCAAATTACAGTCAAAGATACAGGTATGGGTATTCATCCTGAGTTTCTACCATACGTGTTTGATTCCTTTCGACAAGCAGATGGTTCCACCACTCGCAAGTACGGTGGTTTAGGGCTGGGGTTAGCAATTGTGCGTCACTTGATAGAACTCCATGGCGGAAGTGTAACTGCAAACAGTCCGGGAGAAGGACAGGGAGCAACATTTACAGTACAACTGCCAATTCTTGAAGGAAATAGAGAATTGGGAGTAGGGAATAGAGGCAAATTTTCCCAATCCCCAATCCCTAATCCCCAGTCCCTTCCTCTAGCAGGAGTAAAAGTCTTAGTGGTGGATGATGAGACGGATTCTCGCGATTTTATAGTCTATGCCTTACAAGACTGTGGTGCGATCGCAGCAGCAGCAAACTCTGCTAATTCTGCACTAGAAATGCTAGCATCTTTCCATCCAGATGTGCTAATTAGCGACATTGGTATGCCCGAAACAGACGGTTATGGCTTAATTCGCCAAATCAGAAATCAGCCACACGAAAAGGGAGGACAAATCCCAGCTATTGCGCTAACAGCTTATGCTGGAGACAGGGATCGGCAAGAAGCGCTAGCTGCGGGTTTCCAAAAACACCTTTCAAAACCAGTTATGCCGGATGAACTTGCCAATGTTGTTGCAGAATTAGTTAAGGGTTAGCATCACTAACCACTAACTCACATACTTTTACAAAAAATACAAAAAATGGAGATTCGAGGGAGTAATACCCCACTATTAGAGTGGGCAGGAGACGGTTTAGCGATTGGATTATTTGAAGATGCAGTAGAACTAACAGGAGAACTAGCCACTTTAGATGAAAAGTTGGCTGGTAGTATCAAAGAATTAATTGCCGAAGAAGAATTTAAAGGCAAACAAGGTAGCAGCACCTTCATTCGAGTTGGCAGTCATAGTCCAGTTCGTAAAGTGATAGTTGTTGGCTTAGGAAAACCCGAAGCTTTAAAACTAGAAACCCTCAGAAGAGCTGCTGCTACTGCTGCAAGAACAGCTAAAAAGCAAAAGTGCAAAACTCTGGCAATTCACTTGCCAATTTTTAACAACGAGCAAGCACAAACTGCTCAAGCACTTGCTGAAGGAGTTCAACTCGCATTATACCAAGATAATCGCTTTAAATCTGAACCAGAGGATAAAAGTCCGCAAGTCGAACAGGTGGATTTATTGGGGCTTGGAGGACAGGAAGCAGCCATTACCTGTGCCAATCAGATTGCTTCTGGTGTCTTTTTAGCTCGGCAGTTAGTTGCAGCACCAGCTAACTCAGTTACACCAATTACCATGGCAGAAACTGCTACACAAATTGCTTCCGAACACGGTTTGCAGTTAGAAATTTTAGAGCAGGAAGACTGTGAAAAGTTGAATATGGGTGCTTTTTTAGGAGTTGCAAAAGCTTCTGATTTGCCACCTAAATTTATTCACTTAACTTACAAACCAGAAAGCACGCCAAAACGCAAGCTAGCGATTATAGGTAAAGGTTTAACCTTTGACTCAGGTGGGCTTAACATCAAAGGTGCTGGTAGTGGCATTGAGACCATGAAAATTGACATGGGCGGTGCTGCAGCCACTTTAGGTGCTGCTAAAGCCATTGGTCAACTTAAGCCAGATGTAGAGGTGCATTTTATTTCTGCTGTAACTGAGAACATGATTAGCGGTCACGCCATGCATCCCGGCGACATCCTCACGGCTTCCAATGGCAAGACGATTGAGGTCAACAATACCGATGCTGAAGGACGGTTAACTTTAGCAGATGCCTTAGTCTTTGCTGACAAATTAGGCGTAGACGCAATTGTCGATCTTGCAACTCTCACAGGCGCATGTGTTGTTGCTTTAGGAGAAGACATTGCTGGTTTATTTACACCTGATGATGCTTTAGCTACTCAGTTAGAAAAAGCCTCAGAAATTTCAGGGGAAAAGATTTGGCGATTGCCAATGGAAGAAAAGTACTTTGAAGGGCTAAAATCCGGGCTTGCTGACATGAAAAACACTGGACCGCGTGCAGGTGGTTCCATTACAGCTGCTTTATTCCTCAAGCAATTTGTCAAAGACACAGCAGCTTGGGCGCACTTAGATGTTGCAGGTCCCGTTTGGGCTGAAAAAGAAAACGGCTACAACGGACCGGGTGCAACTGGCTTCGGTGTTCGTACCCTCGTTAACTGGGTACTCAGCGAAGTGTAGTACTTACACTCTTGTGAGGGTAATACCTAAACTCTTGTGAAGGTAATATCCATACTCTTGTGAAAGTAATGTCCACACTCTTGTAAGAATAATATCTACACTCTTGTGGTGCGGGCGTCCTCGCCCGCTATTTATTCCCAATCATCTAACCAATCACCATCAACATCTTTAACAAATTGGCGAATCCCATCGATCCCCAAAGTTCGTCTCGAATTTCTCAAGTCTCTAGATCTTTGCAGCGCTGCTCTAGCTCTACTAATTCTTTGTTGTTTAAGAGTTTCTAATCGATCCGACATCATAGTTTATTCTTCTTTGTTATACCAATTAATATATACGTATTAAAAAACATGAAGCAAAACTATTTCTATCTTTATGTCATCTTGAAAACTTCACATTTTTCTCAGTTTCTTTAAACTGACTTTATCAAGGAACGATAAATTTTTATAAAATTTGGAAGTAGTTTGATATGAATTTACGACTAGTTCAACTTAATTCCAAATAGTTTTTTATAGCTTTACAAAAAGTTAAGTATCCCCACGAATCCCATTTTTTTGGTTTCTTCTGACAATTAAAAAAGGAATCGTTTTAATAACCTTGTTGTCAAAAGTCAAATTAGTGCGTCCCAAAATCAGAAAAGGCTTAGCTGAATTTTTAAAGATTTGGCTTTTTCTTTCTATCTTCCTTTTAAAAGAATCATTTCCTCATGCTGCTTATGCGGTGACTACACTTAATAAGTGCGCTGTTGACCCTGTATGCGTTGAAACTATAGGTGTAGAAATAGGCGCAAATGTTGCTGCTCCTACGAGTACAGGTCTTGGTCAAGCTACAATTGCTGCTACTTCTGGCTCTACTGGCACTGCTAATGCAGTTGTCACATCCGTTGGTAGAGTTGGTGTTATTGTGGGTTCAGTCGGTGGTGGATATGCCATTTGGCATTATTGGAGTCAAGCTAATAATAAGCAGGCTCAAAATCAGGCTCAAGAAAAGTATTGTCAAGTCAATCCTACAGATTCTGTCTGTCACGGTTTTCATTTTGAAGGTCAGGGTCAATATCAGGACTGTTATCCGGACGGTTTGCACTGGGAATTTACCGGTTATGGTAGTTCGTATTCTTATCAAACTATTTTTAACGGTAATCCTCCACACGGAGCAAACTGTGATTGGGATTTAATTTACATTGATGGTCAGCTCTTCACCGCCTTTAAGCCAAATACTTGGACTGCTCAAGAATTGCAACAGACACCTTGGAAAGATTGGCCACAATCTAAGCGTGATGCAGCAGTTAGCTTACTCGAACCTTCTGACTGGCAAAATCTTGTTAGTTCAATGCCACAAGGGGGTTTATTAGATCCTGGAGATACGCTTGATGCGAACAAAATTGTCATTCCGGGGCAAGAGACAGATGACCCCAATACTCCAGAAGACGATCGCCCTTTAAGGATATTGCCAGGAATTTATACTATGCCTGGAAATCCTGATTTTGATGATGATGGTCTTCCAGACACAACCGATCCAGATGATGACAATGATGGAGTACCTGATTCTAGTGATTTAGATCCACATAATTCTAACATTCCATCACCACCAACTTCTGCAAGTGGTGGTTCATCTGGATCTGGAGAGCCAGGGGGTTCTGGAGATCCACAAGATCCAGATTCATCAGCGCAACCATCTCCCCTAAATTCAAACTCTGTAGTAATAGATTCTCAGGTATCAATTGCTCTAGATAAGGCAGCTAGGGGTGAACCTTTGAGTGTTGCAGAACAATCAGCAGTCAATTGGGTTGCTAGGAAGAGAAGCACTGGTACGGAAATCCGTGAAACAAATACTACAGTGAGGGAGGTGAAGACGAAGAATGAGAATTATCAACCCTTCCAGAAAGTACCTGTGACTGTTGACCCTAGTAGCCCTGAGTACCAAGCAGTCATTCAGGAGCTTGAGAATAACTACGTAGGAGGAGTACCGCCTAAAGGACAAAATGATCGGAGCATTGTAGCCGACACTTTCTTTGCAGAGAGTGAAGAAGGGGTTACGCCAAATTTTGCCACCCAGGACACGAAAGTGTACAATAACCTGGCTAAAATAGCAGGAATAGATCCAGCAAGGACAGGGCAAGGAGTACATCAGGCTTACCCTAACGGTTTTGGAGTAACAGTAAGTGGAAAGACCATTCACGTCATTCCTTTACCAAAAAATTAGTAGTTAAATTTCTCCCTGTACACCAGTTACTTTAGTTATAAATTGTTGCAGTCTTGCTAACTTTACTATCAAAAGGATAAAGAAAAATGTCATCCAACAATTCCCACATACTAGTGCAATTGAATCGAGAACTTCCCTTTGTTAAAGCAGTGTTTGATGTCATCGAAGGACGCTCTGATTTAGACACTGTAGTACATATATTAAAGTCAGAGGAACAAGCTTATGGAGTGTTTATTCATGCCAATGAATTCCACGCTCTATGGGGTTTGAGTTTAGTGCCAAAACAGAAGCCTCTTAATGCATCTGAAATGCTGGCTTTAGCACGCACCGATTGGGATAAATTTAGGGAAAACTATATTGAAGTAGGTGCTTCTTCCCTGAATGCCCTTAATCAGTTTCAACTAAAACTGAACTGTTTTCTTGATGCAACAAGTTTAGTATTGCAGGGATCTGAATTTGCCAACGAATGTTTGCTCACGCTTGATGACGGAAGTATATGGACGTTTTCCTTCCGCGAATGGGGTGAATATTTATTTGAGTGGGCAAATCACAATGAATGGATGCAACAGTTTGGTAGTTTCAATGAGGCTGCGTTTGCATTTTATTGTGATAAAATCATCAACGATTATCAACAATGGGCAAACATTGCTTTTGCCGCAATTAAGCAGAAATGTTCAATTTAAATCCAGTTATTTTTTTGATGACTCCTATCTCATCCTACACTGCCTAACTGAATGAAATTATCCCGATTCAAAGTTAATCAAGATGAGAAAATTTACTGAACTTCTTCAAGACATTAAAGATAACCCGGTAAAATACTTAGATCAACTATCAATTACTTATCTTCATTCATTCTTAGTTGGCTATTTAAGTACTCTAATTGATTTGGGATTTATTCAAGAAGGTTTCGCAATGAATGGACTGATTTTGGGAAAGGAGTCGTTAATTATGAAAGGAGGGAGCAAGTATCAACCACTTTTTGAATACCTACAGAACAGCGATCGCACAGAAATCACCCTGACTTTTGCAGAAATTGAAACATTAATGAATAACAGTTTACCAGAAACAGCACGAACCCAACGGCGGTGGTGGGGAAATCGTAGCAAAGGCGCATTACAAGCTTCAGCTTGGATGAACGCAGGATACGTTGTTGGAGAAATTGACTTAGAAACAGAGCGTGTAACGTTTCGCAAGCCTGCTAGCGGTTACAAAGTTCAATCTGTGGCAGACACTACAAAATGGAACAGCGATTCAATCAAAGCATTACGTTTGAAGATGGGTTTGACACAATCAGAGTTGGCTGAGGAATTAGGTGTTCGTCAACAAACCGTTAGTGAGTGGGAAACTGGAATCTATGAGCCAACTCGGGCTACATCAAAACACTTGAATCTAGTAGCTGAGAAAGCTGGATTTAAGTACAAAACAGGAAAATGAACAAATATACTATCAAAATGTTGGCAGTATTACACGCTAGCGTGTAAATTAAGGTAAGGTGATAACAAAGTTTTCTTTAAATATTCTCATTATCTTCAAGTTACTTTCCAGTTAACGGCAAGGTAACGTACCAGTACCACAAGTCAACCAAATAGAAAAACCAGAAAATACTGAGGAAACTGACAAAGGTGAACTTGATTTAGATTGATAAATAAATGAAACGAACAACACTTGACTCTTTGTTGAGAATTTATGAAAGATTAGAAGATTTAGTTACAGAATTATATACCCTAGCAGATACGGAGTTAGAACTGGAAGCTTTCGAGGATGCTAGCTTGTTCCAGAGTAGAGCAGATATACTTTATGAACAGATGGAGAATTTAGCTGTTGTCATCTCAGAACTAGAGGAATGATGAAAAATGGAAGAACAACTAAAAATCAAAATTAAACAAGAAGGACATCTAGCAGCAGTCTTAAGCCGTCAAGCCGCCGAAGTGTCCAAAGTAGATCGCAAGCAAGGTCTTGATTTAATGAGACAAGCTAGAGACGCGAGCAAGAGATGCCAGTCACTGATACAAGAATTAAAACGCTTGCAAACTGCTTGATTATTGTAACCTAACTACTAGATGGCTCTCAATTTGGAGCTTTCCAAAAAATAAATTATCCATTTTGTGGAACGGAGAGCAGCGTCGTGCGGGGGTTTCCTCCCGTTGAGGCGACTGCGGGGCGAGGACGCCCGTTCTGTATCAGTGGCGGGCTATTGGAGTCAAGCTAATAATGAGCAGGCTCAAAATAAGGCGAAGGAAAAATATTGTGCTACTTATCCCACTGATTCTGAAGTTTGTGCTTGAAAATGGGGTTGACAGAATCAGAGTTAGCTGAGGAATTAGGTATCCGCCAACAAACCGTTAGCGAGTGGCAAACTGGAATCTATGAGCCGACTCGTGCTACATCAAAACACTTGAATCTGGTAGCTGAGAAAGCTGGATTTAAGTACAAAACAGGAAAATGAACAAATATACTATCAAAATATTGACACATTTACACGCTAACGTGTAAATTAATAGAAGCTGATAACAAAGCTTTTGCTTTTTCCATGCAGTAAAAGGCCGTGTTTGCAGCTAACTTGCGTTGAAATCTACGTCGTATTATGGTGGAGTATTAACCACCATAGACGATTTTTGTTAAGCTTTTGTTTATCCTACATTTCCTAAAGTTTTTCCTAGATAATTTAAGATTTCTCTGAATATTTTTTAACTAAAAAGAGAGCAATATTGTAGATTGGAGGTTACTCGATTCTACGTGTATTTTACAAATTATTTAGGATTATTATATTAAAAAAAATCAAGAAAATGAGCAAAAACAAGAATTTTCGGAAAACGTGGAGAACATTAACTGAGCTTGGTTAAGAGTTCGGTGTTTCTGCACTCAAGTTTGGCAATCTTCTAAAACAATATGGACTCAGAGGAAAGGATGGAGAACCGACACAAACAGCAAAAGATGGTGGATTTTTTGAAAAAATTATTCCCAATGAAGGCAAAGCCTATTACTTATGGCATCGCGATAAAACCATTGAGTTTCTTGTCAGTCAAGGTGTTAAGAAAAACGGTGTTTCTGCAAAAGAAGCTTCAAAAACAACGGAAGCAAGAAAGCTTGCACGAGACTGGATTGAAGCTCAAAAGCCTGATGATGAAGGGTCAAAACTTGGTTATCTCATGGCTTGTGAGTTAGAACCTGAAATTAAGAAAATTGGTATCGATTTAGTTCAAGTACAATTGAAGAAACTTGGCTCTAAAATTGTTTTAAATTTTGATGACTAGAAAATACTAGTCAGTTCCACAAGCTGCATAATTAATTAAGATCGCGTAACTTACCACCTGTTATCACCATGTCACACATATCTCAACCACGACGTACCTTACCCCCCCGCAAACCCATATCACTAGAAGAACAAGCCCGCCGTCAACAACACCGCGACTCACTGGCTGCACGATGCCGTGTAATTTTTGAACGAGTCCGCCCGAGTTTGATAGAAGAGCATCGCAACTGGTATATTGCGATCGATCCCGACACAGAACAATACATTATCGATCCAACTTTTAATGGAATAACAAAAAAAGTTTTAGAAGCATATGGTTATGGCAACGAACCAAAACTAACGGTGTACCGCCTTAACGACACGGGTTATTGTGGAAGAATATGATTGATGGACGATTTGGCGATAACAAAGAGTTATTTTTTGAGATTCAGCTTGTTACCGCCAATAATGAAATTTTTTTTGTAGAAGCTTTGTTTGATACTGGATTTACTGATGGTTGGTTAGCCATCAATAAACAAGACTTAGAAGCTTTGGATTGGTCTTTAATGGTTTGGCAAATTGAGATGCAAACAGCACGAGGATTAGCAAAATTCGATATTTACTTTGGTAAAATTATCATTGATGGTGTAGAAGTTTCAATTCCCGTTCATGTTGGTGAGAATCTTCCTGATACTATTGTAGGTTCTTATTGGCTGGATATTATGCGATTGATTGCTGACAAACCAGCTGGAATATTAACACTTGAGATTGTGTCTTCTTAAGGTAATGAAACTTTATGACTGGCACAGTTTTGGTGTAACTTACAGCAGATTGCAAAATGAGGTACAGATTGCTGTAAGGGCGCAATGCCTTGCGCCCCTACCTATATACTTCAGTTACCTGAAAAATGGTGCTTATTTCCTTTCTGGATGGTCTTTCTCCTCTTGAGAGGGAGTCCCCATGTGGTTAATTGTTGCAATGAGTTGATACATTCGCCCTAAGTCTCTTTGGTTGAAGTACAAAACAAGACGAGGTAGATTGAAGGTCTCATCCTGTGCTTCTTGGGGTAATGCTTGACTCTTTTCTATCCGTTCTTTAACTAAAATATCGCTAAACTCAGCATTGAGTTGTTCTACTTCAGCATCAGATAATTCTGACTTAAGACGGATAACTAAGCGATCGCCCACATAACGACTGGAGTGATACACTTGGTAAAACCCAGTAATTGCGTTACAAGCCACATCTAAATCATCCGTTACCGTGTACAGACTGGGATCGTCTGGGCTAACCAAACCTTTTTTAACCAACTGTTCGTTAACATATTCACTCCAAGACCGCCAATAATCGCCTCCTGGAAAGTCAATTAAAACCACTGGCATCGGACCAAACTTTCCTGTTTGACTGAGAGTCATACATTCAAAAGCTTCATCTTGAGTGCCAAAACCACCGGGAAACAAGGCAATCGCATCACTTTCTTTCAAAAGAAATAGCTTGCGGGTGAAAAAATACTTAAAATGAATGAGTTTTGGATCTCCCTCAATAACTGGGTTTGCTGTTTGCTCAAAGGGGAGTTGAATGTTTAGACCAAAAGAATTTTCTCTTCCAGCACCTTCATTCCCGGCTTGCATAATTCCGCCACCACCGCCCGTCATCACCATGAATCCCAATTGAGAAACACAGCGAGCAAAATCATACGCCATACGGTACTCAGGGCTTTCTGAAGATAAACGCGCCGAACCAAAGATTGTGACTTTCCGAACGTGGCGATAAGCATAAAAAAGTTCAAAACCACGTTCCATATCAACTAAGGCAGCTGATAATATTTTCCAATCTAGGCGCTCGATATCACTTTTTGCTAAGTTCACTATGGTAGATAGTGCCTGCATTACATACTGCCGATTTTTTGATGTCGGTAAGTGTTCAAATAATTCAGCGATCTCCGCTTGCAAAGAATTCAATGTGTCTAACGACTCAGATGAGGTCATGAGAAATTTCGCCAAAATGGCTTTAATTTTAGATGAATTTAATGTGGAATAAAAAATAGTTCCTATTTACTTTAGCTTAATCCAAAAAAAGCCTCTCACCTACCGGAACGCAAGCAGTCATCGGTCACTGGTCAGGTGGTCACTGGTCAGGTGGTCACTGATTAGTTGATTTTTGCCACAAATGCAGTATAATATACAGAATTGAAAAAGCGCCTCTAACTAATATAGTGTCGGCGCTAATATTAAGACATAATTAAATTACGAAATCATTTAGTTTTATTGAGAGGCGTGGTATTGAGCGACCTCTCTAACTTGTTTGCGTAACTTTACGTTATGTTTGAGAGCGCGAAGTTCTCCCAATCAACCTGTTGCTGCTAGCACCTTAATGTGCGAGATATTTCTCCAAAGTGTTAGCCAATGTAGTTTTAGGAACAGCACCGACGACCATATCAACTTTCTGCCCACCCTTAAAAATCATAAGTGTGGGTATGCTGCGGATGCCATATTGGCTTGCAACATTAGGATTTTCATCGGTATTCACTTTGACTACCTTCAATTGACCTTCGTATTGGCTAGCAATTTCATCTACAACAGGAGCAACCATGCGACAGGGTCCGCACCAAGGGGCCCAAAAGTCAACGAGAACAGGAACCTCGCTATCTAGGACTTCCTGTTTGAAGGTAGAGTCTGTAACTTGTGCGGCTGCTGACATGCCTAAAGACCTTTGCCTATCTTATGTTTGAGTTTGCTGAAAATTCTACCATAGCAAAAACCTCTGCAATGGAAACTGCTGTGTACTTTTGCTTATAGTAGTAAAACTTCATCCTAAAGACTCATAAGGAACCGCCCGAACGGTAGTCCGGGCGGAGTGTGGTGTGAGGAGTGAACGGAAACATACGTCTCCGCTATTTCTATTCTAGGCGACTTAAGAGATTTTGGGGACTAGCGATTGGGGACTGGGGACTGGGGACTGGGGAGAATAACCAGTCCCCAGTCCCTCATCCCTACTTACCCATACCCAGTTGCTGGGCTTTTTGATAAACTTTGCCTTCAGTTAACAAAGAAGGAGCAATCACCACATCGACTTGTTGCATTTCTTTAATGTTTTTGGCTCCTAATGTACCCATGCTCGTCTTTAATGCACCTAAAAGATTGTGAGTGCCATCATCCAATTGTGCGGGACCTAGGAGAATCTGCTCTAAACTACCCGTAGTACCGACTTTGATGCGCGTACCGCGAGGGAGGACTGGGCTGGGTGTTGCCATTCCCCAATGATATCCCCGACCTGGAGCTTCAGCAGATCTGGCGAAGGGAGAACCTATCATTACTCCATCAGCACCGCAAGCAATACATTTACAGATGTCTCCACCAGTGATTAAACCGCCATCAGCAATCACAGGTACATATTTGCCTGTTTGGTGATAGTAATCGTCACGAGCAGCCGCACAATCTGCTACTGCAGTTGCTTGAGGAATACCTACACCTAAAACACCGCGAGAAGTACAAGCAGCACCAGGTCCAATTCCTACCAGGACTGCAGCAGCTCCTGCTTTCATCAAATTAAGAGTCACATCGTAGGTGACACAGTTACCCAAAATAACGGGTATTGGCATTTCCTGGCAGAATTGAGCCAAATCTAAAGGAGTTATTGATTCAGGAGACAGGTGTGCAGTTGACACGACTGTTGCTTGTACAAAAAAGAGGTCTGCCCCAGCTTTGGCAACAACAGAACCGTATTTACTAGCCCCTGCAGGTGTACTGCTTACTGCTGCAATACCACCTTGTGCTTTAATTTCCTTTATTCGTCGTTCTATAAGTTCCGTCTTAATAGGTTCGGCATACAATTCTTGCATCAAAGGAACAAATTCTTCTTTACCAACCGAAGTAATGCGGTCTAAAATTGGTTCCGGATCGGCGTAGCGAGTTTGGATACCTTCCAAATTGAGGACTCCTAATGCTCCTAACTGTGACAAAAGCACAGCCATACGGACATCTATTACGCCATCCATAGCACTAGCAATAATTGGGATTTCTCTCTTAATATTGCCAATGCTCCAGCTTGTGTCTGCCAAACTCGGATCGAGTGTTCTCCTACCGGGAACAAGTGCAATTTCATCAATACCGTAGGCTCTACGAGCTACCTTTCCCCGCCCAATTTGAATATCCACGCTCTTTATGTTCCCAAATCTATTTAAGCTAGGGTATCAAAATTACAAGGGAGTTGCAGAGATTTTTCTCTCAGTCACTTTTGTAAACTAAATATTACAGAAATATTACAAATTCGGATATCTCGCATCCCACTACGCCTCTATTTGAGCCACAATAGAGTTGTTGTACCATTTTGGATTTTAGATTTTAGATGCGTGGATTGAGAAGGTCTTACCTAGACTTATTCTCAATCGCTTATCTGTTGGATTTTTTTCAAGCTGGTATAACTGTCAACTTATTTTTATTCAGATTCGCCCCCCTTGATTCAATCGGAAACGTTAGAACTACTCGAATGGTCTCGCCTCTGCCAGCATTTGTCTACCTTTGCGGCGACAAAGTTGGGAGTTATTGCAGCACGTCATTTAATCATTCCTGAGTCTCAAGCCCAAAGCGAACAGTTATTAGCTCAAACTAAGGAAGTCTACGAACTGGAAAGCCGTCTAAATGCAGGACTCTCATTTGATGGAATCCAAGATATCGGCGATTCTCTAGAACGCGCTGAATTGCAAGGAATTCTGGCAGGGGACGAACTACTGGCTATTGCCACAACTTTGGCTGGCACTAGAAATCTACGCCGCGTTATCGACAATCATCCAGATATGTCGATCCTTAACGAACTTGTAGCTGATTTACGAACTTATCCAGAATTAGAACAAGAAATTCACAGATGTATTGATGAGAGAGGACAAGTTGCTGACCGTGCTAGCCAAAAACTTGATGAAATTCGCATTTCTTTACGGCAAGTACGCGGTCAGATTATCCAGAAACTACAAAATATTATACAAGCAAAATCAAGTGCAGTTCAAGAACAAGTTATTACACAAAGGGGCGATCGCTTTGTTATTCCCGTAAAAGCACCCCAGAAAGATGCCATACCGGGAATAGTTCACGATACTTCAAGCAGTGGCTCGACATTGTACGTAGAACCAAATTCTGTAGTGCCAATGGGTAACCAATTGCGGCAATTACAGAGAAGAGAAGAAGCAGAAGAAGAAGCGATTCGCCGAAATTTAACTCAACAGGTAGCAGCAGTCAAATCAGACTTGGAAAGGTTGTTGGCAACTGCAACTACCTTAGACCTCGCTGTTGCTAAATCGCGCTATAGTTTCTGGCTCAAAGCAAATCCTCCCCGCTTTATTGATTTCAAAGAAAAAGAAAGCATTACTTTGCGGCGGTTACATCATCCACTTTTGATATGGCAGCATCAACACGAACAAGGGCATCCTGTCATTCCGGTGGATTTGTTAATTCAGCCGCAAATTCGAGTAGTTACTATTACAGGACCAAATACGGGTGGTAAAACAGTTAGCCTGAAAACCTTGGGTTTGGCAGCATTAATGGCAAAAGTCGGTTTGTTTGTACCTGCTCGCGAACCAGTAGAAATCCCTTGGTTTCAACAGGTTCTGGCAGATATTGGAGACGAACAATCGCTGCAACAAAATTTGTCTACCTTTTCCGGGCATATCCGCCGTATTAGTCGGGTTTTGGAAGCGTTGGATACTGGGGATAGGGGACTGGCGACTAGCGACTGGGCGGATATTGGGGATAGGGGACTGGCAACAGGCGACTGGGGACAAGGGAATAAGGGAGACGCGGAGGAGTCTTCTTCCCAATCCCCAGTACCCAATACCCAATCGCTAGCCTCTTCCCAATCCCCAGTCCCTAGTCCCCAATCCCTAGTCTTATTAGACGAAGTGGGTGCGGGAACAGATCCGGTAGAAGGAAGTGCTTTAGCGCTCGCATTATTACAATATTTGGCTGACAATGCACTGCTCACCATTGCTACGACTCACTTTGGCGAACTAAAAGCTCTAAAATACCAGGATGAGCGGTTTGAAAATGCTTCTGTAGAATTTGATGAAAGTACGCTTTCACCAACTTACCGCCTGCTTTGGGGAATACCGGGACGTTCTAATGCTCTCGCGATCGCTCGTCGCTTAGGATTAAAACAAGAGGTTGTAGAACAAGCAAAAACACAACTCGGTGGAGCCAATGACGACGTTAACCAAGTCATTGCTGGCTTAGAAGCACAGCGCCGCCGTCAGGAAACTAAAGCAGCCCAAGCACAAGATTTGTTACAGCAAGCAGAACGTTTGTATAAAGAAGTTTCCGACAAAGCACGGAATCTAGAGGAAAGAGAACAGGCGTTGCGGGCTTCGCAAGAGATAGCAGTTAAAGAGGCAATTGCTCGAGCAAGAGGCGAAATTGCCCAAGTCATTCGTCGCTTGCAACAAGGAAAGCCCACAGCCCAAGATGCCCAGCGAGCAACAAATGCGTTAAGTGAAATTACTGAGAAATACGCACCCGCACCGCCACCAAAACCCAAGGTGGGATTCATTCCCAAAGTGGGCGATCGTATCCGCATACCCAAATTAGGGCAAACAGCAGAAGTTTTAACTGCCCCCGATTCTGACGGGGAGTTAACAGTCCGCTTTGGGATTATGAAGATGTCGGTGAAATTGGAAGACGTAGAATCGCTTGATGGGCAAAAAGCCGAACCAGTCGCTAAACCCAAACCAGCACCAGCCCCGCAACCAGTTCCGCAACCAGCACCAGCGATTCGTACATCTAAAAACACAGTCGATATACGAGGACGCCGGGTTCCTGATGCGGAAATTATTTTAGACAAAGCCATTTCAGAAGCTAACGGACCAATCTGGATTATTCACGGACACGGCACGGGTAAATTGCGACAAGGCGTTCATGCCTTTTTGCAACAGCACCCACGAGTCAGCCGCTATGAAGCTGCTGAACAAGCCGACGGAGGCACTGGGGTGACAGTTGCTTATGTTCAGTGACCAGTGACCAGTGACCAGTGACCAACAATCGGGGAGCAACAATCGGGGAGCAAGATAAATTAATATCTCTTGATTAGAATTATTAATTTATCTTATGACTTTGTGAAAACAGTTTTTCGTCATAGAGTAAAACAAAGATATTTGCTGTTGTCTAATAGTGATAAACGCTGTAGCAGTCGTTGCAGCATATCCTGCAAGGAAACCATTCTAAGTAAAAAAAAGTCTGGTTTCAAAATGGGTAACAGCAACAGCCCCTACCAGCCCGATCACCTATGCTGAAAGTTATGCACACTGCCGCCAATTCCCCCACCCCTAACTCGCAGTGGGAGGATTTAATCAAGATTGGTGCCCCGAACTCCGTTCACTGGGATAATATTAAAACCCAGCTGGATTTGGTGCTGTTGGCGCTAGAAACTTTAACTGGCATTGGCTCTGAGGCAATGCTACAAGCGGCAGTTCAATTGGATTTAGAGTCAAGAGTGCCAGACCGAGTGGCGTTGTGGCGACTGAGACAGTCAAATCCACTACGTAAAGGTCAAGGAGGGAGAAAGAAACTAGATGTAGAAGAAGCTAGAGCGCTGGTTCTTATTATTTGTTACTTGGCAAAACAGCACCAAGAGTTAATTCGCCGTGCTGTTGGGCTGTTGGAACAAATGGCGGAAAGCAATCGCGAACCACATCAGGCGGCTTTACTAGGAGATTATATTGATTCTTTCTGCAACACTTATCAAGAGCGGATGGAGGAAGATGAGACAATCTCCACTGATGAACTAACCCACCTAGCGTTAAAACTTCTTATAGATTTACTTTTTTATAGTAGTCCTGGTGGGCATCGCCGTCTCTGGCTTGCACTTATAGACCGTTCTACAAAATTTTAGATTTGAGATTTCAGATTTCAAACGTCACCCATCTAGAATCCAAAATCCAAAATTCAAAATAACTTGCTTGCAGTTCCTGCCATGCCTGTATCAAATCCTACAATCCGTCGGTATACACCACCCACTTGTACTTTAGAAGTCTTAGCGCAAAGCTCGGCTTTGTCACAGTGGATGGGTAAATCTGTCCTGAAGGAGCTTAGCTTTGAGCTTCGCTTTGACGATCCGCAACTTTCAGATGACAGAAAAGTTACTATTAGAGGCGATCGCGAACAACTCGAAGCTTTGTGTGTTACCGTCACAAATTACGTCCAAGAATTCTTACAAATGTCTCCTGAGAGCTTCTGGGCTAATTTCTCATCAACGAGAGATACCAGTCAAGCATCTGATGAAACATTAGTACCCGATTTTACAAGTTCTTCAACAGCGACGACTACAATCGATCCGTTGAGCGCTCGCATACCAAGTGGAGAAATCCATATCCAACCAAATAGCCATTTGAAACACAATTTGTTTCTCGGCTCTTTGGCAAATTCAACATCTGGTGGAGTGGTTGAATTAAGTTTATTGCAATTGTTCGATTTGGCAACTGCCTTAGACGAATATTCAACTGATGTCATAGCACTTCCAGACCTGAATTCTCATCGTAGAGCATCTCCCATTCCTGTTTGGGCACCTGTTGCTGCAGTTTTAGCGATTGGCGTGGGTTTAGCACCTATAACTTGGCAATATGCAAATCGTCTCAGACAAGAGCAACAAACTGCAGGAAAATCTAAATCGTCATCGCAAACGATTGCTTTACAAGATTCTCCGCCATCAACTCTGTCATCGCCTCTACCAACACTTAGCCCTTCAAACAATAATTTAATAACGCAGCCACTACCAACTTTTGGCGCTAACTTTCCATTACCTTCATCTACCTCTGCTCCATCAGCTCAACCCTTCCCAATCTTACCACCTAACCCTCCTACAGGTTCTCAACCTCAAATACCTTCTGTCTCTCTGTCATCGCCTACATCTACCTTCCCAACGTCTAGTAAAGTTTCGCCTAACGTTGCGATTTTACCTAAGAACGCTTTACCATCTTCTGGAACAGCACTCACTATACCGAGTACAAAGATCCCCCCTCTTGCATCATCTCCACAGAGTACTGCTTCTTTGAATAAAACCCCCGGTCAAAGAGTGACTCTTCAACCAAATGCGAAACAAAGTGCCCTAACATCAGCCTCTAGAGGTGAAATTCCTGCTTTATCAGCTAATTCTAAAAATCCATCATCCAATCCAGAACTTGGATCTTCTTCAGGTATCCCAGCAGTTCCCCCACCTCTGCCCAATATACCTTCTAACTTATCTAGTGCTAGAGGGATAAATTCCAGCACAGAGATTCCACCACTGAATGCTACCACTCCCAACGATACCGACGCACTCATTGCTAAATTGCGTCAAGGTCGCGAAAGAAAAAATAATGTACCTACAGAGGTAGCTGCAAGTAGTAATAACGATCGGTTGTTTGATACATTACAAGTTTCAGAAGCTAGAGAATTTTTGACACAGCGATGGGAACCACCTAGTGGTTTGAAGCAAGCGATCGAGTACAGTTTAGTAGTGGGTGTAGATGGTTCTTTAGAAAGAATCATGCCACTAGGGAAAGCCGCGAGAGATTTTGTCGATCGCACCGGAATGCCTCTCATTGGCGAACCTTTTGTTTCTCCTAGCAAGAACGGACAATCTGTCAAAATTCGAGCAGTTTTTAATCCCAATGGCAAGGTACAAACTTTTCCTGAAAAAGACTAGGGATTAGGGGCTATGGGCTAGTAAAAGTTGTTAAAAGAACAACACATAAACAAACACTACTTAGATAAAAAAAGATGTATAAAATAAGAGGACTGGTAATACCAGTCCTTTGTCTGTAAGCAGGAAGTTGTACGATTAATAACTGGGCTTTTTCCTTTTGAGCTTTTGCCTCTTGCGTCGCTGTTGAGAAGAAACAATAGCCTGGTCTACAGGATAACCAATAAGAGGAATCACTTGGTATCTTCGCTCATCCTCTAGCTTTTTAAGTTTTGTGTAATCGACCCAGTGAATACAATCAACTGGACAGGTATCGATCGCTTCTTGAATTACGTCTTCTGGGTCACCGTCTTGACGCATGACACGAGAACGCCCGTAATCGTCTTCTATGTAAAATGTATTACGGGCAACGTGAGCGCAGTGCTTGCAGCCGATACAGGTTACTTCGTCAACGTAAACCCCTTTCTGCCGTAGCACCCCCCCTAATTCTGGTTCAAAACCGGAACGTTCTGGGTCGTCTCGTAAAAAACCGCCTAATTCTGGCTCGAAACCAGAACGATTCTCCTCCCCTTGTTCCGGTGAAAGGAAATCGGACATTAAGCACTCCAGCGTTGTACGAGTAGGCGAATTGAACCGTCTTCATTTTTTTGCTGTTCTGCAACTTGGAATCCCGCATGAGCCGTTTCTTTAACGACTGTGTGGAATGCATAGCGCTGTGTCACTTGACGTAGAAAACCTTCTACTGTTAAGTTTTGTTGCCAGTATTGCAGATCTGCAACAAGTTCGTACTCTTGACCATTCCATCTAAAACCGATATCGTAACCATTATCTTGTTCAATGGTAATTTCGGCGTTATGCTTTTGACCGCGATATCCACGGACTTCGCGAGGACCTTGTTTCCAGTCTAGACCCAACTCAGATAAAGCATCTTTTAAGGATTCGACATTACGGATTTGGGTTTTAATTTGGCTGAAGTGTGACATGGTGGTTGTAATTCGATGAAACTACACTTTGTATGGAAATTTACCAATCGCTGAAAGCGCTTTGTGTATTTGCTACGTTAGTTTCCTGTACCTTGGTAGCAAAGTGTTCCGAAGTTGGCTCCTGACTCAGTACCTGCCCCAGCTGAGCCTCGATGGCTTTTGTAACTTCCGCACAGGAAGCCCCCACTATGCCAGTGACTTTTTCTTGTACCCGACCGTCTGGATAAATTATGAATTCTAATGTTTCCATGCTTTTAGCCAACCAAAACACTCTCGCTTGGACAGTAATGCTGTAGCAACTGGCTACTAAGGTAGCCTTCTGGGACAGCGTTTTCCCTTAAGCTACAAATTTGCCATTTGTTAACTAATGTTCCATCTCTCAAAATATATATCTCAGAAAGTTAACAAAAATTATTATGTTTGTAAGTCCTTACCTCTGATACTTGTTAGTTTCCCTTAACCTTATCAAATAGTCAAGCTTCAAAATTATATTTGTAAAGATTGTGCCATAAATCTTAAGAACAAGCAGTAGCAGTATCTAAAGGCTGCAAAAACTTAAAGATTATTGAAAAAAATTATCATTACTAGAGGAAAGGCAGATGGCAGAAGCAGTATTGTATTTAGGGGGAGCTAAGGAAAATTCTACATAGTAGGGTGATTGCCCACCAACGGCAAATGGTGAGCAATGCCCACTTACGTGTAATGGTAATCGAATGAGAGTCTAGGAAGTAAAACTATATCAACCAATTTACCAAAATGATTGTTTGTTACAAAAAATACTTTTTTTCTTATCTCAGCATAGCTGTCTTTCTTTGGTGGTGTTTTTATTAATGCTGATGCAAGACCACTTCGCTCAAAGATTATTCTGTCTGGCTTTCAGACTTTTTCTCTCAAGAAACACACTCAGGTTTGTGAAATCCAATCAATTCACTGCAATTGTTCGAGCGTGGAAATAATTTCTTGAAAAACTACCTCAGCAGAAGATGTGACAGCAGAACTTAACTCAAATCCAAAATCAAGATTTTCTGCTTCTATCAAATAAACTATGACTTCTTCGGGAAAGTCTTCTTTGAAAATCTTTTTACCTGCAGCCAATGCATTGTCCCAACGAAAATCATGTAAGCTATAGCTCGGTTCCGGTAATGCTTCGAGTTCTTCTCCTGGAACTTTAAATATTGCCCCTGGTTCTGAACCCGTTGAGCTAGCATCCAAAATCATTAATTTTTTGCTACCTCTTGCTTGAAACATCACTTCCATTCCTGCTGTACCGCAATCATACACTCTTACCTGTGGATGGGGATGTTTGATTAAATATTGCTGTAACTTTTGAGCAATGATTACACCTACAGCATCATCGCTACGATTAAGATTTCCGCAACCTATAATAGTAAACATTAAATAATACTCAACTAGCACTTAGTTTTGCAAGCGCCTAGTACTATCCAAGCTTGACATTGTAATAAACAAAGCACATTTTTCTTTGATCCCATTTACGATCTATCAACCCTTCATCTTTTAGCTTTTTTAAACATCTGCTCACAGCAGCCGAACCATACAAATTTATATCTTTCACTAATAAGGCACTGGTATACGATCTAGAACGTATGTGTTTGATGACAAGTTCCATACAGGAAGGATGAGTTCTACCTTTATTTAACTTGTTTGGAGCAACTGCTTGCTCACTTTCACTGTTCGGAATGAGTATTTTGCTCATGTTGTTTTATTAAATCAGTTTCTCTAATTAATTTCAGTCTAAAAACCATTATAAATAAAATCAATTTTGTTTTTTTATTAAAACGATAAATAAAAGTGATTGATTTTTATTTAAAAAAGTGTATTAGTTTACTTTTGATAGTAATGTAGAGCCTTAAAAGTTTTCTTAGAGACTTCCAAATAAAAAAATCTCTCAAAATTGCTTGTGGTGCGGGCGTTTCGCCTGCCATCAGTATAGGACGGGCTAGAAGCCCATCCCACAAGATGGATAATGTATTTCTTGAAAATTCCTTAGCAAGTCAAAGCTTGCTCGTTATCGTGGGACAAGTTATTCACAATGCCCTTGTTAGTTTTACTACTTTGGGTGTTAGTGTAGTTCTCGCAAGCAGTACTCTTGGGTAACTTTGAGTAGACTTTATCGAGCGGCGATGAAAAAGCTGACGATGATGACGAAAAAGTAGATGAGAATTTAATAGTGAGCGATCGCGTATGGCTAAACTTCGATATGAGCTTTACAGGACGCGATCGCCTGTTCGTGCGTTTGGAAGCTGAAAACACGCCTGGGTTTGATGATGCCACAGATACCGAAATGGCGCGTTTGGGATTTGAAGGCGATAGCAATAACAAATTCGACATTAGCCGATTAGAATACCGCTTTTCTCTAAATAAAACAGCAAATTTATAAAAATCAAGGTCTTGAAACCCACGTAGGTGGGTTTAGTTTGTGTAGTCGCGATTTCAATCGCAAGCCTTACGCCCGTACAAGGTTCATAGAAGTTCTTCTACTTCTTTGTATGTATAAATTAAGCGATCGCTTAGCAAGCGAATAACAAACTCTTGAAAGTTAGCAGTAATTTGAGGATTTTCTTGCTGCATTTTCTGGAGATTTGTTTTGGTCAGACGATATAATTGACTGGGTTGTTCGGTAATTGCTGTTGTTTGATAGGGTATACCAAGGAAAAATGCAATTTCGCCAATAATTGTTCCAGCACTTAGGGTTTGCAGCCTTCGCGTGTGTCCGTTTTTAGGTTGCAAAAACACCGTGATTTGACCTGACTCAATGAAATAAAGAGCATCTGAGATGTTTCCCTGATGAAACAAAGTATGCTGTGCGGGGACAGATATTCGCTCTAAATAACTCATGAAGTTGGACACTTGGTCAGCACTTTGAAAAACTTCATTTAACTGGAGTGCTAGGGGAAAAGAACGGCGACGGCGCAGGGGTAGCGTTTCCAGAATTTGATTTTCACACCATTCAATCCCTCGATCTAAGTCAGGAAAAACATGGATTGACTCTTTACAAGGAACAGTACATCCTCCTTGTTGAAGTTGGTGTTGAATTGTGGGTTGTAAATGGGTAAACACGAGATGTAACTGGTGCTTTTGTGCAAACTGTCGCAGTTTAATAAAGCTGAGTACGGCTGAGGAATCTAATCCACTTACTGAGCGAAAATCTAATACAAGGAACTGAATTGGAAGAAGATCTGTATTTTTGAATCGCGCATTAACTTGCTCCAGTAAAGCGTTAGCAGTGCCGAAAAATATATAACTTTGCAGCAGCAGAATATAAACTTGCTCGCCATCTTGTCTCAAAACTTGCTGTTCGGGGAAACAACGCTGGACATTGCTTTGATAAGTAGCGCCAGAGAAGGTATGTCGGACAATCTGTAGGCGGCTGTAGTTGTACGCGAACAGCGCACACGCGATGATAATCCCGACTCCAACTCCTTCTAAAAAGCCTAAGGCAGCAATACTGACTAAAATAATGAGAATCAATACATACTCTAGGTGAGGAAACTTGAACCAAGCTCTGTATATCCACTCAATCAACAGTTTCAATCCAATTGCCAATAGCAATCCTCCTAGAATAGACTTGGGTATGTATGCTAAAATTCGACTGCCGCACAGTAGGACGATGCCAGAAAATGCCGCCGCAACCAAACCCGCTAAAGGGCTATTGGCTCCTGCAGTACGGTTGAGTAAAGTTCGGTTGATTGTAAGATTACCCACCACACCGCCACACGCACCCGTAATCAGGTTAGCAATACCGTTGGCGCAAAGTTCGCTATCTAATTTGCTTTCCGATTGAGTCGCAATTTCGATTCCGGCGGCATTTAGTAGAATAGCGATCGCAACAACGACTATCATGGCGAAGATATTACCGCTTTGATCTGTTAGTACCTTCCAATCAACTTGAGCGATCGTAGAAAGATTCCAAATATGCCAAATTTGTTCTGTGGGGAAAGCTTCTAGAAACCATCCTTTAGGTGAAACGGGAAAAAATAAATTCACTTCCCACCAGCTCAAGTGAAACAGGATAATTCCCCCAACAAGTAAAGACGGTAACACGAGGGCGTGTTTAAAGTAACGACTAGCAGCTATCTGTACAACAGCAAATATGAATCCGGGGAGCCAATGTACCAGAGTACCCCATTGCATCAAGCGCGGTAATTCATTCCACCCCAAAGGGAAACCGACCATTACCTTGAAAGAAGCGCGGGTAATGAGCCAACCCGTACCAGCGAGAAACCCTCCCATAACGGTGTAAGGTATAAACCGCCCCCAGCGTCCTAAATGAAGCTTCCCTATTGCATATAATGCCAAACCTGTCAAGAGCGTGCTGAGAGCGATCGCCATCCATACAGTAGGAAATATGTTTTTAGAATTATTGGTTATGTGAAGATGCTCGGCGATCGCACTAGTTACCAAAGCAAGAATTGCAATAGAGTTAGAATCAGGGCTAGCAATAGCAAAAGGAAAAGAGCTTCGTAATGACACAACAACGCCAATGATAACCGAACTGATGAGAACACTACTCACTCCTTGCGGAAAAAAGGGAGATAAAAACCCTGAAAAAATTAGAGCTGCAAAAGAAATACTATAAGAGATATTAACCAATCCTACTGTCAGACCCGCAAACACATTATGTAAGACTTTCTGTAGCGATATTTCATGCAATATAAAACTCCAATTTGATTTTTGAACTCCCCTAGTTCTCCCCTCCACTTTCTTAGCGCCTTTGCGATTTCTTAAAATTTTCATAATTCAAATAATACCTATTTAAAAGAAAGAATTTGATAGATAGTTGAATAAAATCAAGTCCAAGCAAAGCTTTCTCAATCCAAAATTCCCCAATTCCCAATCCCCAATCGATTACACCATTTTTGATGAGTAACTTATAATTTGTTGGGCGATCGCTTGTATTGCTTGCGACCAAGGATGATTGGGATAACGCAAGCCAAAAATCCCACTACTAGCAAGATGCGCCATTTCCTCAGACAAAGGTAATATTCCAGCTAACGGCACATTGTAAGTAGCTTCTATTTGCTGCTGAAATGCATTGGGATTAAAAATAGGTAACGCCTTATTAACCACTAAAAGTATTTCTGTCACAGCCAGCATCCGAGCCAGCTCCACAGTCACAGCAGTCCCTTGGTAGTCTTGATAGTCAGGACGCAAAAGAACTATCAACAAATGAGAAACCGTAATTGCTTGGAGTGTTTCTTCATTAATTCCTGGATGAGTATCAACCAACAAGTAATCCAATTGCAAATCTCGAATCAATTCTTGAAAGCCATTAAGCAGCATCTGTTCGTTATACCCCTCCCGTAGAATCCGGGTAATATTATTTGGTTGGATGCTAGAAGGAATCAGATAAATTCTGCCACTTGAGGTTCCAGAAGACTGCTTTGACAATACATGACTGACATCGTAAGCAGAATCGCGGATAGCGCAATTACCCCAAAGAAAGTCGTTAAGGGTTTGATTGACAATTTCTTCGTCTAACTCAAACAGTATGTGAATTCCTGGGGATTGAATATCTGTATCCACAATTCCTACACGCAATCCCTGACTAGCGAGACAGGTTGCGAGATTGCTGGTTAAGTTTGATTTACCAGTTCCTCCTCGGTAGGAGTGAATTGATATAATTTTTGGTTGTTTCTCCTGTTCTCTTCCTCCCCTACTTAAGTGTTGTTTTGCTTCCCTATCTTCAAGTTTTTCTGCCTCTTTCGCCCGTTTTTGTAGTTGTTGAAAATGATCGGTTTCAACAATTTGAGACACCATCAATTTATGTTTGGCTCCATCAATTGCTATCTGGAGATTTTGAACTTGTTTTTGCAAGCACTGTTCTCGGAGATACGCTTCGGATACCATCCGTTGAAAAACTCTAGCGAGTTGTCCGAGCTTGTCGTCGTGTTGAGCCAAATCGGTTAAAGTTTGAGGATCGAAGGTATTAGTTTCTACTTCTGCAGCAGCAGTCGTGAGTTGTTCTACTTGTTGCAAATAGAGCCTTTCTTTTTCTCGCAGTCGTTGTTTTTCAAGATGAACGCCAATTCTTAGTTTTAGCATGGTGAGATCGAAAGGCTTGAGGAGGTAATCTTCAGCTCCGAGTCCAATGCATTTAACAATACTTTCCATCTGGTCTAGAGCGGATATCATAATGACAGGTATGTTTTGCCAGACAGGATGGTTCTTGAGTAACTGCAAAAATGAAAATCCATACATACCTGGCATAATGAGATCCAGAAGGATCAAATCGATGTGCTTTACTGTTAATTCTGATAGGGCTTCATCACTGTTAGTCGCCGTAACAACTTCATACCCTTCTCGTTCCAACTGCCTTTTGAGTAAATCGCAGTTTGTTTCATTGTGGTCTACTAGCAAGAGTTTTCCTGTTTGTGTGACTTCCTGACTAAGTATTTCTTGTTGTATGGAAAGAATTGTCGTGTTAGCATTTTGCACCAGTTCTGTTGTCTTCTGGTTTGACAATTGTGCTGGTATTGGATGTGCTGTATTGTGAGCTACCTGCGACTGCTCGTGCGCTATGCTAACAATGTCAGTCACCGTATTTAGTAAATGCTTAGAAGCAGTATAAATCTTTTCTAAATCAGGAAGAAATTGTCTGCTTGCTCCTTCTAGAAGCATTTCACAATAACCCATGATTGTGCTTAGAGGCGTAAGCATTTCCAAGCGAATGTTGGCGGCAAAGCTGTCAAGATTATTGCTAGATTGGCTGGTTTCTAAATGAGCAGGATCGAGGATCGTCTTTACAAGTTCGAGCAACTGCACTCCACTGTTTTGAATTTTCTGAAGATCGCTAAATACCTCAGAATCTAATTGAGATTTCATCTCGTCCAAAAGTAGTTCGCTGTAGGCGATAATGGCATTTATTGGCGTACATAACTCATGACGTAAGTAATTCAACAGAGCAGGTTGAATGAGCTTTTCTTGAGGAATTAAAAGTTCTTGTTCTTCTTGGCTCACAATTACCGCACCCCCTGCTTGCAAGAGTCGAGCGAACTATAGATTTCATCAAGGATTTGCGCCTTACTCATAATTTCATCCTCGACTTTTCGTTGCATTGCGCCTGACAAAGTGATACCACTAAGCACAATTCCAAAGAATACTATTGTGAGTAGCAACGTAAACTTGCTGCCTAGCTTAAGTTTCCCATTCACACCATAGCCCTCAAACATAAGCGCCAACCTTAGCAATACCGTTTATTTAACTTAATCTTGTATGCAAATACAATAGGAAAAATCATGATATAATTCCCTATTTTTGCATAAAAGTACAACAGAGATCTGCCGCCATATACTTTATTGGTGCGATGGGATTAAGCTTATGCACTTTAATACTAAGTAATTAGACATAATTAATTTCAATAATGTTTTTGCTTTGCCCTATGCCCCATACTCCATGCCCAACTTGTTCGGTTACTTAAATAAATTAAATCATTTGCAAAAATTTCCAGTGCCGTAGGGTAGATATTGCCCACTACTAAGACTTTTGTATACCATAGTTCTACCTACTTGTATTTCAATAGTTAGAGCTTGTACGTTTATCTATAATATTTTTGGCAATGAGTATTAATATTCAAAAAGAAGAATTTAGTTACGCCTATATTTATGCTGTTGTGTCAGCAGCAGGCTATTCTTTCCAAAAGTCTTCTAGACCAGTAGATGTGGGGGGAATAGACGTATCCATTATGGGTACAGTGTCAGATGAAATTCTTTATGAGCCTCAGTTAGATTTGCAAGTAAAGTCTACATCACTTGATGTAGTGACCGAGGAATATATCAGGTATCCTCTCAAGCTTAAAAACTATAATGAATTAAGAAAAGAAAGAACTGTTGCACCACGAGCCTTAGTAATCGTTTTAATTCCTGAAGATTTAAATGAGTGGATTAACCAATCTGAAACTGAACTTTGTATCCGACGCTGTGCTTATTGGATATCTTTGCGCGGTCAGCCGCAAACCCAAAATACAGAAAGTGTTACTGTTTACATACCTCGTCAAAATTTATTTACAGTCGATGCACTAAAAACCTTAATGCAGCAAATCCAAACAGGAGGTTCATTATGAGAGCGATTATCTCTGACATCCCTATTCTGAGCCATCTTCAACCCGAGCGAGTAGAAGCTTATTTGCTTCATAATGGTTGGCATCAAAGAAACCGAATTCCTGATAAAGTATCCATTTGGACACGGGAGTCTTATTCAGAAGACAAACTCAAAATCCAGTTACCTTTAGACCCCAAGTTTGATGATTACCCTCTACGGATGTCTGAAATTATGGAAATTTTAGAGAGAGCAGAAAATCGGTCACAATTGGATATTTTAAGCGAACTTATTACACTAGTTGGGAATACTGAAATACAGGGTTTGGTGACTCAAGCGCAATCTAATACGGAGGGTGAAGGTGGTAACGTTACAATTTTAGGTGTAGTTATGGATAAGCTACAAAAAATTCATATTCACTTGGGTGAACCAGAATATAGTGTAGCACGTCAAGCTTATACAGAACGCTTGCCTATTGTGTGTACTGGCGATTTGATTAGGGAGGACAGCAGCTTTACTCTGAAAAACCTACAAAACTTTAGCTTAATGTTCGATACTCAAATTTAAGCTACTTCTAAAAAGTCTCTTGTTGATGGATTATTTGGAAAAAATACAGCAGGTGAAACTTTGAAAAATTCCCCAAGCTTTTGAATATGTTCGACTGTTAATTTACGCTTGCCTTTAAGTATATCGGAAACAATTGATTCAGTTTTGAAGATACTAACTAAATCTTTTTGTTTTAGATTAGTTTCTTCAATCAGAACTTTGAGAAGTTCTACTCCATATATATCTGGAACCAAATCTTGCTTTTCTTCGTATTCATGAATTAACATTCCTAATACGAATAAATAGTCTTCTTCTTCCTCCGTCAAGTTTCCTCGGTCGAGTAAGCGATCGACTATAACTTGAGTTTTTTCAAAATCTTCTTCAGATTTTATAGGGCGTGGGGGAAAAGATATAAGTAAATCTGTATAACTAGTATTTTCGGAAGTCATTTTACAATTGTAATGATACTTATTTTTTAACTAAAAAATTGATAATTTACAAATTTTATTTTAAATTAGAATAATGTTGTTAACTATCAAACCATTCGTCATCTTTCCATTTTTCCGCGCTGTATTCAGCATGAGTTAGGAAGTCACGAATAAATATTATTTTTTTTTGTAGTCAATGTATGTTATTAACCTGTATTGATTGCCTCCAATATTAAAAACAACGAAATTTTTTACTTGGTCAGGATTAAAAAGAGAAGTAGCTTTTACATCAGCAAAACTATTCCATTCTTGCGCTTTCACAAGCTTCTTCCATGCTCGTAAGCCTGGTTCAGCATTGGGATGCTTCTCGTAACCTTTCTTGAGCGTGGTTTCTTTGATGATACGCATACATTTGGGCTTTCTTTAGACAAAAAATTAAACATAGACTCAATCCTTATCTCAATTATTTTCTAGGATCTTAGCAAATTGCGAAGCTAAAATGCAAGTGTTATATACATCGCTAATTGCCACAAATCCTCAAACGGATCGGGCGTTTGCGATCGAGTGGAATGCTCTCTAAGTGACAGCAGTTAAAACTGCATTTGGTCGTGAAGCAGCGTTGCAGAAAGGTAACATTCGTAGACGACTGCTGAACCCGTTCGCGTAGCGTCTCCGTAAGGAGATAGGGCGCTTCCTCCTTGCAATAAATTGACAAGGCTCCCGCGCTCCCATGTTATTTTAGGTGGTTGAGTTTAGCGATCGCGATCGCTAAAACTGAGGTTAGCTAAATATGAAAAAGGATGAGGTTTATCTAAATTTGTGGAAGCACTTTAACATCTACACCATATTTCTGACCGATTTCATACAACTTTACAAGTTGCTCTTTCAAGGCTTCAGCTAATTTCTCATCTGGTGGTACAATAACTTTCTTGCCTTTTGGTATTAAATATAAAACGTACAGCGCAATAAACTCAACTAAAGTTCCTAAACCCGGTAAAGCATGTTGGTCTGCTTGTTTTCCTGCAAGGAGAAGAGCTAAACCACCTTCTATTGAGTTCCTTGTTACTTCTAAAAATTGATCGATCAGTTCTTGGACAAAATCCTGTGGCGAAAGGTTATCTAACTTTTGTAAATTGGGAGTAAATTCATATCCTGCTGCTGTTGCTTGCTCTAAAACACACCATTGTGTAAATTCTTGCAGTGCTTCATCACTCAGATGTGAAAGATATTTGTGTAATGTTGGTTCTGTCACAGGTTCTCCAATGTAAATGTAAAGAAGAGAATTTCAGATTATGGCGATGCTTACTTGTATCCAATAAAGTTCTTGTGGTGCGGGCATCTAATCAAAGTTCTTGTGGTGCGGGCATCTAATCAAAGTTCTTGTGGTGCGGGCATCTAATCAAAGTTCTTGTGGTGCGGGCA
>NZ_BAACAP010000138.1:0-32507 GCF_045865695.1 Scytonema hankhaensis NUACC26 | reverse complement strand
CTGGTCACTGGTCACTGGTCACTGGTCACTGGTCACTGGTCACTGGTCACTGGTCACTGGTCACTGGTCACTGGTCAGATGATTACTGTATTTTCTCAGCAACAACTCCAATTTCTCTTTTGTAGCTGGCGGTGCTTTTTCCAAGTTTGTTAAAATCGCATACTTCAAAGCTGAGTGTGCATCGCTAGGCGGTGGATTGTCACTCAAACGTTTGACTGTTTCTTGAATAACCTTTTGGGCATTAACAGCATTTTTCTGTAAATTACCAACTACCATCTCTACAGTCACACTATCATGGTCTGGATGCCAACAATCGTAATCCGTCACTAGCGCTAGGGTTGCGTAGGCAATTTCTGCTTCTCTTGCTAACTTTGCTTCTGGCAAATTTGTCATCCCAATAATAGTTGCATTCCAGCTACGGTAAAGATTTGATTCTGCCTTAGTGGAAAATGCTGGTCCTTCCATACATACATATGTACCACCACGATGTAGGGTAATATCGGGGAGATTTAAGTCAGCGATCGCATTCGCTAAAACCCCAGCCAAATTCTTACAAATTGGATCGCCAAAAGCGATATGAGCAACAATTCCTTCCCCAAAAAACGTCGAAACTCGATTTTTCGTTCTATCGATAAACTGATCGGGAACTACCAAATCCAATGGTTTCACGTGTTCTTTTAAAGAACCAACGGCTGAAGCAGAAATCAGATACTCTACACCGAGTTGCTTCATAGCATGGATATTGGCGCGAAATGGCAACTCTGAAGGTAACAAAGTATGATTGCGTCCATGACGAGCTAAAAATGCTACTGGGGTTGTATCCAAAGTTCCCAGTATTAAGGCATCTGATGGCGAGCCAAAAGGAGTTTGAATTTGCACTTCTTCCACATCTTTCAAGGCGTGCATTTTGTATAAACCACTACCACCAATAATTCCAATACGAGCCTTTGCCATTATTTTTAACCCAATTTGTTATTTGTCATTGGTCATTGGTCATTAGTCATTAGTCATTAGTACAACACAAACGACAACGGACAAATGACAACGGACAAATGACCGTCAAAGATATTTTCTCACTTTCCTAACAATCCCACCCTCTGTAGGCGCGAAATTAATCCAGGACGTTTACTGTAATCCCTCTGGATCTGCTGAATGCTTGCTTGGAACTCTTCTAAATTCCCCTGATACTCTGCTAAATCGCGTAACTCGATTAAATAAGCAACAGCTTGGTCATAGGGTTTTGTTTGCTTGAGTGCAATTAACTCAAACACTTGCTCCCAAACGCGATCTTTCCTTTTCGCTAACGCTTCTAATTTTTGTACTCGTTCCTGACGTGCGACTTCTTGCGCTTTTTCTTGACGCTGTTGAGTAGACATCTCTTGTAGTTTTAACAACTCGGATAAAGTGCGTCTCGGAGCGTCACTATTAATACTTATTTCTAGCTTACCAGATAATTCTCGTAGCCTGTACACGAGTTGTCTCCCAAGATATGAATCGCTATTGAGGACTCTAACTAGAAAGTCGTTTTTTTCCTCTTCACTTAAAGATGGTATCAAATCTTCCAAAAACTCTTCCTCGACTTCTTGAGATAGACTAGCTGTTGCTGCTGTAGCAATTAAATCTTCGTCAATTTCAAAGAAATTTATAAAATCCTTAAGCGAATCGGATAAATCGTTTAAATTGGGAGGTACAGGAGGTTCTATAAAATCTTCCTCTTCTTCATAAGAATATATTGGTGCAGCTTTGAGCCAAGCTAGATATAAACATCGGTAATCGCCTCGCAATAAGTCATCGCGTAACGGTATTAAGCTAGATAAATAACCTTCACCACTATCTATCCAGCCAATTATCTCTTCATCTATGATATTTATATCTAAAATTACAGACTTAGAAGTCGTTGAGACAGTAATTTTATCCTCTACATAGTAAGGTTCCAGTACAGTTGCATCAATGAGAGAATTAGGAAAGCGAAACATTATTTGTCGGGAACCCCAATTTGCCATGTACAACATGATATCGAAGCATTGGTCTAAAAGTTCTTTAGGATTACCCCTAAAATCACTATAATTGTAAACAAATATTGCTTGAGTTGATGTTAGTTCTACTCGACTGGAAAGGCTTTCAACGTAATTCTTTTCTGTAGCGGTTAATGGTCGATCTAATGCCTGAAACTCATAGTACTGATATTCACTCACAGTATCTACTCCTGCTATTATTAGATACACTCCTAGTGTGACACTTTAGGGTGCGGAAAATAGGTTATAAATAATCGTTCGTATCCAAAACAATAACTTGGTTTGGAGCCAGCACGCCCCCCACCTTTACAACTTCCAACTCGGACGTTATGAGCGGATGCTGCGCGAGAACAATTTCTATAGCCTCATCTGGACTAACTGCTTGTGCAATGTAAAATGTATCTCCTTCTTTAAGTACCCAAATCGGGTTAGGCCAAGTGTGCCGGGGCTGCAATACTGCTTGATGTACCACTTTGTGGGTAAATTCAATAACTTGTGCAATAGCACCCTCCTGTAAGAAATCTCCCAACTGAATTTGTAATAATTGTTGAAGAATAGTCGTAGGAATATGTTCGGTTTGGTCAGATTGATGCTGCGCGATGCTTGTTGGTAAACTATTTGCACTTGCAGCCACCGATTCGATATAGCGGCTTACTTGGGAAATAATTGAATCAAAGTCTCGTTCGGTTAATACCTGCCCTAAATGCGTTTGCAGTAAATTTCTCAAGCTTTCCTCATCAATATTTATACAAGCAACCTTTAAATAAGCCAAAAAATCAGTATTAGCTAATTGACCACAACCAACTTCCCCATTGGATACATCCTCTGCTGCTATCATCTCCATAAAATGTTGGTCTTTAATTTTTTCAGCACTTGTGTCCGAAGGAATTGATTGAGTCATGAGTTTCTCCGTAATGTTTCAAAGTACACTAAGTTATCCGGTTCTTTGGGGTCAGGACCTAAATCGAGGAGTCCAACTCTCAGTTTTTTATAAAATCCTAACGCACGGGGTAGAGAGTGCAGCCCTATCCGTCCTAAATACCCTAATTCTTCACTGCGGGCGATAGCAAAATTGACTAAGTTCCTACTAACACCTTTGTAAGTGGGAGGGTCATTGATTTCAGGGCGATTCCACGGTGCTGTCGCCAAAGCCCTTATATATACCAACGGACGGCGATACTGCGATTCAATTTGACATCGCTTCTTGAGAATATCAATCATCATCAAGCCCTGGGTGACTCCAGCACACTCGATGGCGTAAAGTTCATCCCCTGGTAGCATTTTGGCTCCCCTACTTTTCCAGTCCCAGTCCCAGTATTCATCATCTTTACCAGTTCCTACTATTTGAGGCGACCATAATGTTTTGGCATCCGACAAATGCTTATCCGTTACAGTTGTAAGGACAGCATCGACCACCATGTTGTCTTGAAGCCTTAATAATCTGACACGAAGGTTAAAATTTGAGACCACAGCGGCAACACGATTGCTTTATAAACAAAAAATATTAAACCTAGTTTAGTGGCAGCACAAACTGTTCTACATCGATTGCTCGACAGGTTTGAGTTGATAATTAGTCATTCACCGCCTGGGCGGACTTAATATGAAGTCCGCGTAGGTGGAATTTGTTGGTGTAGCCCTAGAATTCTATTCTAAGTTTAACTTTTCAATTCCCCAAATTTAGGACTCCACCAACCTTTTTGTGTAGTAAAATAAGCCACATCTTTATGTTTCTGGTCATTGCGGGATTTGGGGTCAGAACAGCGCAGCATTTTCTTACTTTGCCCTTCTTTCACATAACTATACTCCTCCAAGGGTTTCTGACACACCGGACAGGGATATTTTGTTATCTGGGTTGGAGGTTTTTGAGGACTTTCACCTTTGCTTTCTCCTTTGGCTGCTTTTGAACGTGGCGCTTCCCAAGTTTTGCTATATTCACTCCAAAAAAGAACGACATCTTCACATCCACTTACACATTTGAGAAAGTATTTCTTTTTAACTTTACTGCTCTTAATTTTGGCTAAGAAATTCTTGCATTGAGGACAACGAGTTCTAGAAGTTTCAAATTTACCTTTATCTACAGAAGGTGCTTTTACTCCATTCGATGAACTTACAACTACGGTTTTTGCTTTTACCAGTGCTGGTGCAAAGTAATTTTGATTCCAATTTGTCAGGTAGTTCTGCCACGGCTGTTTCCCAGAAGCTATTGCATCTAGAGCATCTTCCATCTTTGCAGTAAATTCTGTTTGTAACAAATCAGGTAAGGCTTTTAATAAAAAAGCGTCTACTTCCAAACCCAAGCTAGTTGGTTGTAAGCTGTCTTTTGCTAACTGCACGTAATCCCGTTTCTTGAGAGTCGCAATGGTGGGAGAATAGGTACTCGGACGACCAATTCCTTTGCGTTCCATCAGTTGAACTAATTTGGGTTCGCTGTATCGTGGTGGTGGTTGCGTCTGTTTTTTCTCGTGTCCTGCATTTTCTAAAGTTAATATCTGTCCTTCTTGCACGGTTGGCAAAAGGGTATCTTTACTGAGGTTTGACCAGTATCGAGCATAACCTAAAAATTCAACAACTTGTCCTCTCGCTTGCCATAAAATTTCACCTGACTGAACAATTATCAGGGTTTTACGCAGTTGGGCGGGACGGCATTGGGATGCGATCGCTCGTTTCCAAATCATCACGTACAGGTTAAACTCATCTGTAGGCAGTTCTATTCGCAACTCAGCTGAAGGTCGAAACACGTTGGTCGGACGGATTGCTTCATGAGCTTCCTGAGCCGTTTTGTTACTCCGGTGTCTGGCAGTTTTCGGCGGTACATTTTGCGGGTCGTTTTCTTGCAACCATTTTCGAGCATCAGCGCAGAACTCAGGGCTAAGCATCACTGAATCTGTCCGCATATATGTAATTAACCCCGCCTCATACAACCTTTGAGCTAAAACCATAGTTCTGTCGGGAGCAAATCGCAACCTCGAACCTGCTGCTTGCTGTAAAGTAGAGGTGATAAACGGTGGAGGTGGTTGGCGACTGGCAATCTTCCCTTCAAATTTGATGACTTGGTGGGGATGACGCCGCGCCTCTTCTACCAAACGATCCGCTTCTGCTTCGGAGAGCACGTGGGTTGACTCTGGGGAATTTTTGGTGTTACTTGCTGCATCATCATGGACTTCCGTTTCCTCTGAAGACTCCGTGCGTTCGCCAACTTTCCCTTTATAAAAAGCGCGGAATCCCTCAGCGTAATCTACCCAGACACTCCAATAATCTTGAGGAACAAAAGACTGAATTTCCCTTTCTCGCTGACAAATCAAGTGTAGAGTTGCGCTTTGGACTCTTCCAACACTTTTTGCCCCATTATTCAAAGCCCAAACCAACGGGCTACCCTTGTAACCAACTAACTTATCTAGACAATCTCGGCACAACCCCGCCCCGATTAAGTTTAGATCGAGCTCTCTAGGATTGGCAATAGCAGTCCGAACCGCCGACTCCGTAATCTCTGTATAGACCACCCGTTTTGGATTTTTGAGTCCCAATGCTTCTTTAAGATGCCAAGCAATAGTTTCTCCCTCCCGATCTGGATCTGTTGCTAGGACAACTTCCTGAACCTGCTTGACAGCCGCCTTTAGCTGTTGAATCGTTTCCCGTGCTTGTTGGTCGCGAGGTATGTAACGACATTGTATGCTGCTACCTTCCATCACAAATCCCAAAGAATCCTCACCTTCATTGCTGAGTTCGCGAATGTGACCGCAACTAGCACGCACAATCCATTCGCTTCCCAGAATTTGACTGAGTTTTTTGACTTTACCAGGGGATTCGACCACTAGAAGGCGTTTAGCCATGGCATTTTACCTTTTGATGTTATCTAAACAGAGGGCTAGTATGTTTTTTATAGTACACTTGTTTTGAACTTTCATGTGTACCTATTTTTTCCGGTAACGTTTGGGAATCATGTGAACGGTTACAATTAATTCCGATTGATTTAGATCGAATTGTTCTCCAAAAACAAGCGGAAATAATAAAGTGGATACCAGTCAGAAACATTTAATTATTGGAGCAGGTTTCGTAGGATTGGCAATGGCGCAAGCACTCCAAGCTGCTCATATTCCTTACGACCAAGTTGATGCTAGTGATGATATAGGTGGTAATTGGTATCACGGAGTTTACCAAACCGCACATATCATTTCATCGCGTCGGGTTACCCAGTTTCCTCATTTTCCCATGCCAAAAGATTATCCCGATTTTCCCAGTGCTCAACAAATGAGGGATTATCTTAATGCTTTTGCGGCTCATTTTGAGTTGCGGCAAAATCTTGAACTAAATCGTAGTGTTAATTATGTGCGATCGATAGAAAATAACCTTTGGGAAGTAACTTTTGCTGGTGGAGAACAAAGAATTTATAAAGGAATTTTACTATGTAACGGACATCATTGGTGCAAAAGATTCCCGGAATTAAAAGGAGAATTTAACGGAGAGATTATCCATTCTAAAGATTATAAACGACCGGAACAACTTTTGGGTAAACGAGTTTTAATAATTGGTGGGGGAAATTCAGCTTGTGATATTGCGGCAGAAGCGGCTCGTGTGAGTGTAAAATCTGTTCTAAGTATGCGGGAATCCGTTTGGTTTATTCCGAAGACATTTGCTGGAATTCCAACACCTGATTTAGTTAAATGGTGGATGCCTGAATGGTATCAGAGATTGATGGTTGATGGAATTATTCGCCTAACTTTTGGTAAACATGAAAACTATGGTTTAGCTAAACCAAACCATCGAATTTTTGAAAAACACCCGACTTTAAACAATGAGGTACTTTATTATATCAAACACGGTCGAATAATTCCCAAGCCAGCTGTATATCAACTTCAGGAAGATGAGGTTGAATTTGTCGATCGCAGTCGTGAAAAATTTGATTTAATTATTTGTGCAACTGGTTATGATGTTTCCTATCCCTTTCTTCCCCAAGAACTACAGCGTGTCTCTAGTGCGATCGTGAAATGTTATGCTGGTGCCTTTCTTGATGACTACAAAGGGTTGTATTATATCTTTTGGGGACAAGCGAGGGGAGGTATTGGTTCACTAATTGCTGCTTATGCTTCACTATTTGTCGGTTGCCTGAAGCTTCAAGAGCAAATTAATGTACCAATAGGTCTGGTTTTTAAAGAAATGGGACAACAGTTACCAAAAACCCATCTTTCCGATCCGCAACAGACTTTTCGGCAACTCAAACTGGCTCATCTATTCTTTAATTTAATTGCTAGAAAAGCGACTCAGGTTGATGCTAAATACCCAAACTTTTCTAATCGCCCGCTCCTTCCTTTCTCAGCTAACGAGCAGCAAGTGGAAAAACTCTCACTCAATAGCGATCGCGTTTAAAGTACCAATAGAACGGGTACAGGAACGTAAAATCGCAGTTTACAAGCTAGTTGCTGGTTTTTATGAGGAAGAGGAGTACACTGGGAATACACTCATCCAATCCCGATTTACGGCACTTAAACTAACAACTGAACAAATTCTCAACCGCAAGCTTTAGAGAACTCCGGGAAACTAACACTTCAATTCCCCAAACCTAGGACACCACCAACCTTATTTAGCTGTATCATAAGGCAAAGCAAATCGCCCTGGTTAAAATAAAGGGGTACAGTTGAAACAAAGTCAAGCCTATGGCAGTTCGACAACCACGCTACAGCAAAGAAGAGTTTGCTCGACGTGGCAATGAGATTTATGAGTCTCAGGTGCGTCAACAAGTCGAGGAAGGCAATTATGGTAAGATTGTGGCGATCGATATCGAAACCGGAGCCTTTGAAGTTGCGGACAATACAATCGCTGCAACAGATCGGCTTTATGAGCGGTATCCGGATGCTCAACCTTGGGTAATCCGAATTGGACATCGTGCCGTTTACCGCTTTGGATCTAGGAGCTTGAGAAAACCGGTATGATGCACGGTTTCGTTAATCAGAGTTGTGAAGCCGTAATTCGGGTTGCAGTCGGTCGTGCTGATGCCCCGAAACGGATGATTGAGGCAGTGATTGACACAGGCTTTACAGGCTTTGTGTCCCTTCCACTCACAACGATTGAGTCTCTTGGCTTACCTTGGATATTCCGGGATGTTGCAACTTTGGGCGATGGCAGCGAAGCGATTTTTGAAATGTATCGTGCGATCGTTATTTGGGATGGTCAGCCTCAAGTTGTAGACGTAGCAGCCTCAGAAGCCGATCCACTTGTGGGAATGAGTCTGCTGTATGGGTTTAAGCTTGAGATTGAAACCGTTGAGGGTGGCAGCGTGACTATCAAAGCGTTGAGGAGATATACTCTAAACGGTTAAAACCTTAACAATTGCAATGACAGCAAAAACTCTTTTTTTAAATAGAAGTGGTATAATGGAGAAAAAATACGCAGTGTTTGTACTTAATTTAAAGTAACTGTAGATAAAGCTATATTAGCGATTTCCATGACTCAATTCACCAAAAGATCCATGACTTTTGAGGAGTACCTACAGTATGAGGAGTACGTGAACTGGAGTAATCCAGAGTAATTCGGAGCAATTCGGTTACTGGCTCCACCATGACTCAACTTGAACTCGTTTCAAGTCGTCCGCTTAAGGGTTATGACTTAATGAGATTAGCCAGTCTCAAGCGTCAGACAAGGAACATGGCTGCGTCACACAGTGCAACACCGGAATCTATTGACAAGCCCTTAAGCAGTGTCGAGGCAAACTAAACCCATGAGTGGGAGTGCTCAAATGAGCAACGTAGTCTGGGGTCGGTTAAGTCCGATTCACCCCAGATTACTCAAAATAATTCTTATTTTTGACTACTTAGTTACAAGACGATGGAACGGATAAGAAGTATGAATTTGTGGGTGGAGAGTTAGTTGAAATACCTCCCGAAAGCTTTCTCAACTCTAGAATTTCACTTTTTTTAGCACTTCAATTTGCCAAGCTTGTATTGGAAGAACAAATTTGCCATAAAGATACAGAAATTGATATTTCAGATGGAGTCTTCATTTTTTTAGCCACTTTCTGCAAATCAAGATTACCAGGATTTGCCCTACACGCACCCTCTATCAATTCTTGTATGCGATCTTGAGACTCGAATCGCTCTATTAACTTGAAGACCACAAAATTATAACTCGAATTGTCAAGGACTTCTGATTCTCTCATATCAAGTTCTAGACTCAACATCATAACCAACTCATTCCGGTTAGGAAAAGCTGATTTGAGTGCTTCCATAATTTCCTTTTTCTGATGACCTTCTAAACCCATTTGTTACTCCTTGAAACAGCAATCCGCAAACAGCAAACAAAATTTCTCTAAAGAAGATTTCAAGCCATTTCTTCAAAATTCCGTAAATCCTTCTACATCTATCTTGTAGCTAAAGCTATAGTAGAAGCGATCGTGACTTAAACCACCAAAACATTCATGAGCAGATACCTTGAAGGTAAAATAGCATTGGTAACGGGTGCAACGCGAGGTCTGGGCAAAGGAATTGCTGTTGGACTGGGTGAAGCAGGTGCTACGGTGTACATCACAGGTCGCACTTTGGAGTCAAATGATAATTCTGGAAGTCTCCGGGAAACTGAGTCAGCCGTGAGAGAAGCTGGCGGAATTTGTATACCCGTTCAAGTAGACCACAACGATGATGAGCAAGTGCGTTTACTGTTCGATCGCATCCAAGATGAACGAGGAAAGCTGGATGTGCTGGTGAATAATGTTTATTCAGGAGTCCAAGCATTAGCAGATGGTTATGGAAAAGCTTTTTGGGAGTGCGAACCGAATTTTTGGGATGCTTGTAACAACGTTGGACTGCGTAGCCACTACGTAGCGAGTGTTTTTGCAGCGCGGATGATGAGACAGCACCACCAGGGATTGATTTGCACTATTTCTTCTTGGGGAGGTTTGTCTTATATTTTTGGCGTGCCGTACACTGTGGGTAAGTCAGCTTGCGACCGCTTGGCTGCAGATATGGCAATTGAATTGAAACCACATAATATTACCTCACTTTCTATTTGGCCAGGGATTGTTGGCACTGAACATATCATTCGTTTAGCTGCTCAGATGAGGGAAAGTGAGGCGACAGACCAACAAAGTTCTATGTTTAAGGAGGGATACAATTGGGAAACTCCTTTGCTTACAGGACGGGTAATTGCGGCGCTTGCAGCAGACCAAACTTTAATGCGTCGCACGGGAAAGGTGCAAATTGTAGCTGAACTCGCTCAATATTATGGATTGGTAGACCAAAATGGCGATCGCCCTGTATCGTTGCGCTCGCTAAGGTTTGTTATTCCTTTTGCCATACCCGCACTACGAAAGTATTCATGGCTGGTGCCTAATATCAATATACCTTGGTCACTGTTACTCTTAAGTACTGTAAGATCGCCAAAAGTCTAACTTCAACACAATCATTCAGATGCTACCGGGTTTAATATAGTAATTCCCACTTCCGTGAGGTACATTGAAAAAATAATTAACCGCAGATGGACGCAGATGGACGCGGATGAATTTGTACCTCAGCAAACTGGGAAACGCTATAATAGAGCGCGTTGAAAAGACTTTATTTTATAGATATATCAAAAAATTAATATTTTAAGCTACAAAATTTTCTCAAAACACTTGTGTAGTGATGCAAGATTTTGTGTGAAAAAGATTAAGAACTGATGTACTATATAGCTAGGGAGTTGGTGATATGACATTGGAAATCAAGTTAGAATCCACATCCCAGACACCATCAGTTGTGGATTGGGAACCCCCAATGCCACCCACCGATTTAATATTTGATGATGTTGAGCCACACCACCAAATAGAATTTGGTGGATTCTGGCGCTTGAGTCGGCGTTAACTTTTCGCCCGAAACCATTTGCATGGAATGGCTATCTGGTCAACATTTCCCAGCTATGGGTCAAACCGCTCTACCGCTCTACCAGGGACACGGGCTTTCAGACTAGCTGAACGAGACTTGCAGTTTAGGTCAACGCCTTATCTTTTTACCTGAAGAAGCAGAACACCAACGAGCTGAAGTAGCACAGCAACACGCTGAAGTAGCACAGCAACGAGCTGAAGCGGAACGTCAACGAGCTGAAGTAGAACGCCAACGGGCTGAAGTAGCACAGCAACACGCTGAAGCGGAACGCCAACGAGCTGAACGTTTAGCAGCTAAGTTACGAGAGTTGGGAGCAGATCCAGATAATTTCTGATCTCGTGTTTGGAAATATCCATCTTATGGGACGGGCGTCCTCGCCCGTCTACTGGTGGCGGTCGGGACGCCCCGCAGTCGCCCGCCACTTGTTTCAACGGGGGGAACCCTCCGCACGGCGCGGCTCTGAGCACCACAAGAGAAAGTTGAATATTTTTTATTTGGAAGCCCCTTAAAAAGTTTATTTTCTTGCGTAAATACTCGCATCATGTAACCAGCCTTTCCCAAGTCAGACTGAATAGACACCAAAAGGTAATTTTTCGACAAAAAATCTAGCTTTGTATTAGGAAGTAATAATGCTTCCCAAGTGCTTGAGGATTCTCAAAACTTCAGAGAGATTATTTCGATATTGAGAACGAGTCGCAAACAAGTCAGAATTACCGTATCTGCGATCGCAAGGCTTGTAGTCATCGTTAACTATGTGATTCTTCAATTGATTCTTCATATAGTATAAATGCGTAAGTCCTGATTCAAATAGGATTGCTATATTTATAGCTATATTCACTCCTGTCCATTACTGTGTTCACCAAAGGGCAAAATTGCCTTTCGGTAAGTTTTGCCTGAGATTATCTTTGCGATCGCGCTTAGTTTTGCTCATCCGAGCTAAATACTTTCTCGCCACTTTTAGCCTATGCTATAAATGAATAACCCAGCAACAAAATCTCTATAAGAGACTTTCATTATGGTTACAACCGTAACACCTGCTGAAACCAGAACTCTACTTGAAAACATTAGCTGGCAAACGTTTAAAGCTATGCTAGCTGAAACGGGTTCGGAGCGTAAAAACCGACTTGCTTATGACAATGGAATAGTAGAAATTATGTCTCCACATAAGGTACATGAAAACTCTAATCGCTTAATCGAAGCTTTTATTGGGGTGTTATGCGAAGAACTGGGTTTGGAAATTAGCCGCACTGGCTCTTTAACTTTAACACGAGATGACTTGGAGAAGGGAGGGGAACCAGACAGTAGTTACTATATTCAGCTAGGAGTTTTCAGTTAGAAATAAGGAAAAAATAGACTTGAGCAAAGATCCACCACCAGACCTTGTGCTTGAAGTGGAGTACTCACGTTCTGCTGTAAATAAATTGAGTCTTTACGCTTCAATGGGTATCCCTGAATTCTGGCGATATAATGGTAGTGAATTACGGGTATACAGACTCAGTGGTAAGCAATATTGTGAAGGTAATAGCAGTCCTACCTTTGCCCCTGTGTCAGTAAAAGAAATTCCTCAATTTATTGAAGCAGCTAGAAAGAATGGGGAAATAGCAGCTATTCGTGCTTTCCGTACTTGGGTTATAAGCCTCATATGAGTTACTGATTGAAGAGAGAACTAGATCGTAATCTCTCCTTAGCAAGCGATATTATAAGAATAATCAACAAGTTTACTCTCTTACAGAAAAAAAGCTGATGACTCAGGCAATTCTCAACAAAATTCTCGGTCAACTTCAGGAACTTGAACTGCAAGAACTACAGGAACTTAAACAAGCAGTTCAGCAGCAACTAGTAACTAAATCGCCAATACCTAAGTTTACCACTTTTTACCAGGCATTGTTAGATGCTGGCTTAGTCAAACAAATTAAGCAGCCGAGTTATCGCCAACAAACTGAACAAGAATTAATAAAAATACAGGGAAAATTCCTTTCTGAGACAATCGTTGAGGAAAGGCGTTAGATAGATGGCGCTTTACTTTATTGATAGTAGTGCTCTTGTTAAACGTTATGTAAAAGAGACTGGTTCTGCTTGGGTTTTAGGGTTATTTAATCCTCTTCTAAAGATTTTCAAATTCAACTTTGTTATAAATATCTGTAAGACCGATTTCAAAAGAAATAGAATTGAGAGATAATGTTTCATTAATATCATCATATTCAAGAAAAGACCAGCGTTTATTATCTGTTTTAAAAAAATGTTCTATATGTACTTCATACCGCTCAATTAATAAATATTCCTGAAAAGTTGGAAGAGTACGATAGGCTAAAAATTTTTCGTCTTTGTCATAACTTCTAGTTGAGGCTGATAACACTTCGGCAATGATTAATGGATTAGTAATAGTATATCGTCTCCCTTCTTGTAATTGCAATTCTCCCCGAACTATCATAACATCTGGATAAGTGTAAATTCGTTTTTTAGGAATCCATAACCGTTGGTCGGTGACAAAAACTCGATAAGGTTGACGTTTGAGAGCAAAATTTAGCACTGCATAAAAGTTCCCTGCAATTTGATTATGATTTGGTGTCCCACCAGTCATAGGAATAATTTCACCGTTAATGTATTCATGACGTTGTTCTGAGTTAATCTCTAATTCTAAATATTCTTCGCTAGAATAGTTTTTTTTCTCGTCAGCTTGCATTACCATTGGTTTGAATCCTCAACCTTTAAGTTGCTAATTAACTCTGCTTTGCAGTTGTAGATCTATTTTTATCCTACACAGTCGCACTCGTATCTCATGAGGTATCCGTGGAAAATCAAAGTATTGCCAATCCCAAACCCTTCTTGCTCCAACCATCAAGTTACCAAGTATGGGCGCAAGCAAGTGCTCGATTTTTCTATCAAGCAGGATATGGAACTATCCAATTCTTTATCCCATTAATTTTTGTCAATCAATTGAATTTCTCAGCAACGGTGGTTGGGTTTGCGATAGGCTGTGGGGCGCTTGCTGGAGTCGTGGGGCATTTCTTGGGGGGCTATTTAGCTGATTCTCCCATGTATGGTCGCAAACGAACACTGTTATTTTCAGCTTTGCTCTCGATTCTAGCAGCGATCGCATTAGCATGCCTTCCCAATTTATCAATGCTGATTGTCGTAAATTTACTCATGGGGTTAGGCGCTGGATGTTATTGGACGGCGGCTGATGCTGCAGTTATCGATGTCACACCTCCAAAAGAACACCAAAAAGCATTTGCTATTCTGGTACTAGCAGATAGTATAGGCAGTGGGCTTGGAATCTTGAGTGGTGGAATTATACTTTCTTTATTCACGCAACCACAAACGCTCTTTCTGATTGCAGGGCTGATTCTCTTGGTGTTTTTGGTAATAGTTCAAGTTGCGATCGCCGACTCTCATCAAGACGCAAACGAACATTCCGATCCGCTACAAGGATTTAATTTGGCATTGAAAGATAGCTCCCTGCAAGTCTTTATGTTAGTCAACGTTCTTTTTACAACTTATATTGCTTTGGTTAACAGTACATTACCGCTCTATTTTACTAACTTTGTTTTAACTGATGGGATTTCACAAACAACTTCAGATACAGAATCTTCATTAGTGAGCGTTGCCAATCTGTTTACTTGGTGCTATATAGGTATCGGTTCAGTGTTGCAATTACCACTAGTACAACTGTTAACTTCACTGTTGAACGTTCGAGTTCTGACAATCTCCATGTTATTGTGGGGTGGAGGATTCGTGTTAGTCTGGGTAACTCATTTGATACCATCAATTGCCCTCTCAGGAACGATCGCGGCATTCTCTGTATTGTCCATTGCAAGTGCCATTTATAAACCATTTGCACCAGCACTGATAGCAGAGTTAGCACCAAAATCATTGCGTGCGGTTTATCTTGCAATTGGTTATCAATGTTGGTCAATTGGCTATTTCATCGGTCCGGTGGTAGGAGGTTGGGCAATGGATCGTTCCCCAGCCATCGCCCATGGCTTATGGATTGCAACGGCGATGGGCAGCTTTTTCGGTTTGTTCATGCTACATATTCTCAAACTAAAGAAGTTTTCATCTTAACCCGCCTTGACTGGCATTGCGATCGCAAAGCACACTACACCCATTCAAGAATTTGTGGAGTGCTTCGCCTTAAGCAGTAGCGAATTCTGTTAAACTTCGTTTACTGGGATGATGGAAACCCAAAACAATATCGCTTTGGGGTATTCCGGCTGATAGCAAATCATCAACAACGCATAAATTAGTTGCATCTTCTTCCACCCAAACTTTACCGTTTTTAATGCAAAGATAAATAATAATGGTCTGTATCTGCTTTTTGTCATCCCAGCCAAACCGAAACCAAATATACTGATCCCTTTTTTCATCAAAAGCCAAGCGTTCGCTTACTTCAACTTCCCTAATTTTTGTAACTTGAGTATTAGTCATTTCATAATATTCTGTCAATATCTTCTTGATTATATTGCGATATTGTTCTAGCTTATCTATATGGTATATGTCCTTTGCTGGCATGATAGAACTATTAAGTAATACTCTAATTGTAAAACAAAAACTCAATCTAGCCTTATTGCAGCAGATCATTTGCAGATGTAGTTAAAGTTTTGCAACAAGCTGTTGACAATTATCGGACTCAATGTAATTAATTACAGCAAGCTGTCGTGTTAAGCAATCTCGCTCTAGCATATCAAAAATTGGGTCTGTGGTAAAAAGCAGAGAAAACAGTTTAAGAGAGTTTAAAACTGCTAGAAAAGCTCAAACAAAATTCTTGGGTTTTAGCGCAAATATTTTTATGCACTAACCAAATTTGGCAGAGACTTGATGCAGTAACGACAAAAGTACTTCACTAAATCTATGAAATTTCTCGATCCAAACAACGAAATCCTGCTTCAAACGATGCAATATAACGATATCGAAGAAACTGCTAGTTGTATCTCTCAGGTTTTTTCAAGTTTTGAACCCATCACCAGAGCTTTAAAAATTTCCTTTAATGAGTTTTATCGGTTCGCTGTACCTGTTTGTCAGAAAGCGGCGGATGAAGAAATCTCGATAATTGCTAAAGATCGGAGAACAGGAGAGGTTGTTGGGTTCATTATTTCCGAAGATTTTATGACAATCAATCCTGACTCTCCGGAGGGTATTGATAGTAAATTTGAACCCGTTTTCTCTTTGCTGTCGGAATTGGAGGAAAATTACCGAAGCTGTTATTCTGTTAAAACAAGACAAGTACTACATATTTTTCTGCTTGGAGTTCACGAGAAATACACTAAAAGACATATCGCCACATCCTTAGTGAGAGAAAACTTGAACTTAGCTAAACACCATAATTTTGAAATTGCGATCGCTGAAGCTACTGGAGCAGTTTCTCAACACATATTTCAGAACTTTGGGTTTACTCAAGAGTTTGCTATTGAATACAAGTCATACAAGTTCAAGGGCAAACAAAGTTTTAGTTCTATTGAGAATCCTCCTAATTGTCTATTGATGTCCTCTCCAATTTGAACGGAAGCAATCTAATTATGAAGTTTTATCGCATTTTTAGGTAAAATATCTGGCGGTATGGGAGCAAGTGGTGTATAAGATCGGGAGTGAGAACTTACGGAACACAGAAAATTTTCGCAACCGTGTACGGAAAAAGAGTTTGAAATCGTGAAGCTTATAGACAGCTTAATTAATTAAAAAAACATAAAGGAGGTCTGTTTTTAATTGAGTTTTGAAGTTCTCTTCAATCCACACTAAGGGAGTCTCCATGATAGCTTCATCACAAGATAATCCGATAAATGTCCTAAATGCTGATAGTCTGACCATAGCTAGGCAAGAATACCAATATAATTACACCCATATTCCACCTCTGGCTATGGTGGATACTATACCTCCGGGGGAAGATTTCACAAATAGCTGGTACTTTTTGTTGGCTCAGCAAGTTAGAGGTATATTTGTTAATACTCTAATTACCAACCGAGGTAATCGAGGTTCAGAATCGATTCGAGATGATGTGAGATTGTTTATCCTCGAAGTATTGCTAAAAGGAGCAATACCTTTCCAAACCAACATTATTGTTAAAGTTTTACAAATTGTCCCTCAGATTTTAGCTCAAGGTATATCTCGGGATTTTAGAGAACTCGACGATCTGTTGTTTTCTATCCTAAAAGATAGCGGCATCACAATTTTGAGAGATTCTCTACAGAAAGTTATTGAGATTTTATATGAAGGACAACCTAAAGGACGTGCCACTAGTCTGAAGGATTACGAAAAGTTGTTCCCTGTGCTTGGAGTCCCCTCGATCGCAACAACGTTTCAAGAAGATGAAGTGTTTGCCTATATGCGAGTCGCTGGGTACAATCCTGTTATGATTCAACGTGTCAGCAGCCCTGGCGATCGCTTTCCAGTCACAGAAGAACATTACCAGGCGGTGATGGGAACGGACGATTCTCTAGCAACAGCCGGAGAAGAAGGAAGGCTCTACTTAACAGACTATAGACTTTTAGAAGGAGCGATCGGCGGTACATACCCGTACTATCAAAAATATCTCTACGCCCCCCTAGCCCTCTTTGCCTTACCCAAAGGCTCTGACCCAAATCGTCAACTCTGTCCAGTAGCCATTCAATGCGGTCAAACCCCAGGTTCGGATTACCCCATCATAACCCCTAACTCTGGCAAATATGCTTGGCTGTTCGCCAAAACTGTTGTTCAGATAGCAGACGGCAATGTTCACGAACCGGTCACTCACCTAGCCAGAACACACCTATTTGTTGGTGCTTTTGTACTTGCAACTCATCGCCAACTTCGTCGCACCCATCCTTTGAGCATACTGTTGCGTCCTCATTTCGAGGGAACCTTAGCAATTAACGATGCAGCCCAACAAGCTTTGATTGCTCCTGGGGGTGGGGTCGATAGATTGCTTGCAGCGACCATAGATAACTCTAGAGTTTTAGCAGTGTACGGGTTGCAAAGTTACAGTTTCAATAATGCCATCCTGCCAAAACAATTTAAGCAGCGCGGCGTGGACGATCCCAATGTGTTGCCCGTGTATCCTTACCGAGATGACGCACTCTTAGTTTGGGATGCCATTCATCAATGGGTTTCGAGTTATTTGAACCTTTACTATGCCACAGATGAGGACGTTAAAAAAGATGTTGCCCTACAAGCATGGGTAGCCGAAGCCCGATCTTACGATGGTGGTCGCATATCTGATTTTGGTGAAAATGGAGCGATCGAGACGCGAGAATATTTAGCGGATGCCATTACGCTGATTATTTTCACAGCAAGCGCCCAACACGCTGCAGTTAACTTTCCCCAAGTAGGTTTGATGGGTTATGGAGCAGCTGTACCGCTAGCAGGTTATGCACCAGCTTCATTTCTCACTAAAGAAGTTAGTGAAGAAGATTATCTCAAATTGCTTGCACCCCTAGATCAAGCACAAAGACAATATAACTTGCTAGCTTTACTAAGTTCTGTCTATTACAACAAACTTGGCGAATACTCGCAAGGATACTTCACAGACCCACAAGTACAACCTTTATTACAGGAATTTCAGAGCAATCTCAAGCAAGTTGAAGCGACTATCAATCAGCGCAATCTGAAACGTCCACCTTATAAATATCTGCTGCCTTCCAAAATTCCTCAGAGCATTAATATCTAAAACAGTGACCACCTGACCAGTGACCACCTGACCAGTGACCACCTGACCAGTGACCAGTGACCACCTGACCAATGACCACCTGACCAGTGACCACCTGACCAGTGACCAGTGACCACCTGACCAATGACTAAGGAACATTATGGCTAATAAAGATCAAATCCTTCAAGCTCACGATCGCCAAATTTGGCTTTCAGGTATTCTTGCTAGAGTTGGTTACAACACACCTATTGGCAAGTTTCTCCGCCTAGTTTTCTATTATATGGATGCCTTTCTCATATTAAATACATGGAGAGACTTTCTTTACATCCGCAGGGACAATATAGGAGAGAAATTTTTTGCGGTAGACCATGCGATTATGCATACCTCTCACGCTAAAGTGAGGGAACTGATGCAAACTGAACCTCAACTCAGAGGAAATGATTTAGGTATCATTAGAATGTTGGCTCCTAGCTACTTGTTAAACAATCCACTTACCTTAGGGATGAACGGTAGTGAACATACAGGAGCTCGTGCCGTAATTTTGCAAGCTTTACCAGAACCAACAGAACACGCAGAAGTTTTGGGGTATTTGGTGGATCGATCCCTAGCAAAAGCTGCTATACGAGGACAAGTACATATCGGCGACGATTTGCCAAAGATGTTGCTTGAGATTTTGCATCAACTTGTTTTCGAGATAGCATTATCTGAGACAGAAATTGATGCATCCCGTAATTACAATAAAGGGCTAGTACTTGCATCCTTGCCAAATTTCATTAACCAGTACTTGCTTGCATTTATAACTTTCCCGCGCGTACAACATCGCAAGCGTTTAATTGAGCGGTATAAAGAATCTCCAAGATGGCAATCCTACTTAGAAACGGGTTCTCAGTATCAGTTGAACGCACACCAAGTTGCTAACAGTCTTTTCGATACGATTCATATTGCAGGAACTGCAGGTACGAGTGCTCTTTTGGGATCTGTCATTGGTGTTCTATGCCTAGACGAAAGATTAAGAAATGATGTCGTGTCTGAAGTGAATGCTGTGTGGGATGGAACGGACACTCCTAGCGGACACGCTCTAGAACAGTTAACACTTCTTCATAAAGTAATTTACGAAACAGCTCGTATGTATCCACCCGTGCGATTTGTCAGCCAACTGACAACTGAAGGGGGTGAAGTTGAGATTGGAGGGCGGAGATGTCCCTTCCAAAGGGGGACTCGTTTGCTTGGATCTACTCTCACTGCAAATCGGGATGCAAACAGGTACAACAATCCAGATAGTTTTGACGTTACACGAGATTTTTCAGATATCGTATCTTGGAACGGAGAAGGGCATGAGCGTGCGTGTCCCGGTAAATCCTTATCCATCGGCATAATTAAAATGTTTTGCCTGTATCTGTTCAAAAAATATCAATGGGACTCCTTTACACAAGTCAAGTGGGATTTTGAAAAAGTGACTGCTGTGACTCCTAACGATTTAGTGCTGCAAGGATTTACCCATCGGTAGTAACAGAAATTAGGGACTTCCAAATAAAAAAGTCTCTAACAATCTCTTGTGGTACGGGCAAAATCTCTTGTGGTACGGGCGTCTCGCCCGTCAGCAAGCGAGGACGGGCGAGGACGCCCATCCCACAAGAGGGTGTACGCACAAGTTTGAAATAGCTCACAAATTGAGTTTTTAGCTTAAATTTTACCCCACCCTTACCCTCCTCTTGAAAAGGGGAGGGAACTAAATTTCCTTTTCCCCCCTTTATAAGGGGGGGACTAAGGGGGGTAAATCCAACTTGTATGTCCTAGCCTTTATAAGAGGGATTGCGGGGAGCGCATTTGTCTCAAAGATTTAGGAAATTGGGATAATTTATTTCTTGAAAATCCCTAATGTTTGAACATATTTTTTAGATGACTTTTGTAAAAAAGGGAGCAAAGAATGATTGACGCGATCGCTCAAAAGCAACTCGATAACATTGAAACTTGGATGATCCCCAACAAACAAACTAACTTACCAACAGTCTTAAAGGGCATATTCCATATGGATGGGAACCCACTTCCAGATGAGTGCCTCACATTTTACAACTTAGAATGGGACGCGCAAACCCGTTCCTTAGTTGTACCTGTTTTTGCCCCAGTACAGTGGACTTTTCATAACTCAATTCAGGGATGGCTCTTACTACTTTTTATCCAAGTCACTCAAGTGACGTATAAAGTTGAATTTGACGACACCCTACAGCAAGCACAAATTACCCCCTTTTTATTTGGAATACCAATTCCAAAGTGGCTCGTATCGTTCACAATGTCCCAAGATAAAAACTCTAGCAATGGAGATACTTGGCAACGAAATAACTTTTGGTTTGGAGGAATTTCACGACTAGGCGAATATACACTTCGTAGAGTTGTGGATGAAAATGGTCGTCATACTCCTGCTTTTAACAATATGCTTGCCTCCTCTCCTAACGAATGTTTGATAATTACCAGTGACCAGTGACCAGTGACCAGTGACCAAAATCGTATATTTAACCTTGACTTTGTAAACTTTTCATCTCATATTGCACATCTAAAGCAATTTGCAATGCTTCATTTAACAGCCGTCCATGCTCGCTAGCTTGTTCGCTAACCTGCATGGCTGTTAATGTTGCTAAATTGTTGGCAAATAACTCCGATCGACTGATAATAAACTTTTTATTCTCTCTCAAGATTCTCTCAGTTTTTAAGGCACGAATCAGATCGCTTCTTGTAAGCTCAAGTGCTTCAAGAACTTTTTGCCTTTCTTTTAAACTCACTCCTGGATTTCCAGCTGCTTCTATTTGGTCATTAATATCTATTGCTTTAACAACAGCATTATATCTTTCTACATCATTCAAAAGAATTTTTAGAGAAGGAGTTATATTTTTTTCAACTAGCTTTAGCCTTTGCTTCCAAAAAAAATATAAGAAAATTTGTGCGCTAGAACCAGTTAAAAAGCTCAAGATAATTAATAAGAGCCAAGATGGTATAGCTACCCAAGTTGCAAAAAATCGGATAATAAGGTCAATGGCAACATAACTGCCCACTAATACACTCAGCCCTATAAAAACTACAGTCGCTCCTTCAGCGCCTCTAGCTTTTTCTATAAATCTTTTGACTATTCCTTGAAGAGGACGGCTAATAATGATTAGTTCATCGTTTACAGGTAAGTTAGTCAATTTCTGTAGTTCTTTCCGACTAATCTCTAATCCTAGTAAATCATCTAGCACAGTTTTAATATCCTTTGGATATATAGTTTTTTTACAATATTATATAACAGAAAAATTTATAAAATGTTTATAATATGCTCGGCTTGTTAAAGATTTTTCATAAAAATATCTTTTTGTCCATAAATTGAAACAGTATTACCCTAAATCAAGCATATTTTGTTACATTCTCTTCTTTTTCTGTAATCTCTGTTACAGATCTACTTTGGCACTAACAGTTCTTCAGGATAAATCAGCATTTACATACCATGAATGCATATGTGTAAAAATGTGCCTGAAAAACAATTGGTTCGATCCGGGCTTGTATTTCTTCTGGTAAATCAGCCAAATCTTTTAAAAATCTTTTAGTATAGTTAAGATTCTACATTCTTTTTCTTTAATGATTGATAATATCTTATAGCTTCACCCTTAGAGAGACGTTCGTTATCTTCTGATTCTTCCATAAGTTTTGCCAATCCATAGTCTTCTAATATTTCTTCAATTTTTTGAAACTCAGCTATAGGTATTTGTACAGCTACGGTTTGTTGATTTTCATCCATTACATAATTTTTATTAATTTATAGCATTTTTCTACTGTTTGTTTTGTGTATACTCGTTGACCAAGGTCAATAGTGGTGTATTTTTGGACGAACTGATGGAACGTACAATTTCTGCCTTGGGACTATTTGTTTTTATTGGAATATCATACATCTTTTCTATCAATCGCCGTGCTGTACGCTGGAGAACAGTGGCATGGGGGTTGGGGTTAGAGTTTGCATTTGCACTCTTGATTTTGAAAACTCCTAGTGGTTTGGTAGCATTTAAGTCTTTAGGTGATGTTGTCAGCAATTTTTTAGGATTTTCGGACGTAGGGGCAAAGTTTGTTTTTGGCGAGAGTTATAAGGATCACTTGTTCGCATTTCAGGTTTTGCCCACAATTATCTTTTTTTCTGCCTTTATTAGCGTTTTGTATCATTATGGAATTTTACAGTGGACAGTAACAGGTATAGCTTGGGTCATGATGAAGACTATGAAAACTTCAGGATCTGAGTCTTTGTCTTGTGCGGGTAACGTCTTTTTGGGACCGACTGAATCACCATTGATAGTCAAACCTTATGTAGCAACAATGACACAATCGGAACTGTTTGCGGTAATGACTGGTGGTTTTGCTACGGTTGCTGGTGGGACGTTAGGAGCATATTTATCCTTCGGTTTACCAACAGAACATCTAATAGCTGCTTTTTTTATGACTGCACCAACATCTTTGGTTGTTGCTAAACTACTTTACCCAGAAACCGAAGTATCCGACACCGCAGGACAAGTGAGGGTAGAGGTGAAAACAAATTTTGTGAACGTCATTGATGCAGCGACTTCAGGGGCGCTTGATGGCGTTAAGTTAGCGGTTAATGTAGGAGTGATGATTATTGCTTTCTTGGGTTTGTTAGCTGTGGTCAACGCATTACTTGGATGGTTGGGGACACGAATTGGATTGCCGCAACTTTCACTAGAATGGATTTTATCTTTTATTATGGCTCCTGTCGCTTGGTTGATGGGCGTGCCTTTGGCTGATTGCGGTCAAGTGGGAGCATTGTTGGGTAAAAAGACAATTCTAAATGAATTTATTGCTTATTTAGATTTGAAGACTTTAATTGAAAAAGGTCAAATTTCCCAACGTGCGATCGTTATTGCTACTTACGCATTATGCAATTTTGCTAATGTTGGATCTATCGCTATTACTATTGGCGGAATTAGCGGAATGGCACCAAATCGTCAACACGATCTAGCTCGTATGGGTGTTAGATCTATGATTGGAGGTTTGCTTGCAGGTTTTATGACAGCTTGTATTGCTGGAATGTTAGTTTGATGTCATTTAAATATCGCACAACAAATTAGTAACCGATAAGCGCTAAGAGTTGTAGTTAGTCAAGATTGTTTAGAAGAATTTTATAAAAACTTCACACACCTAAAGCTATAACCGCAATTATGCGGATTATCATAGGTTTAAATGATAATCAGTTGCTACCTAAGCCAATAAAGCCATGAATTTTGGTTCTGATGGGAAAAAAGACAAAAAACCCCAAGAATTGGCGGCGGCGGCGGCGGCGAACTTAGTGCATTATGTGTTATCTCAAAAAACTGTACTAAATGGAATAAAAAAGCAGATAGCATATGCTGACTTCAGGAGAGACAAATTTGACTTCTGACTACATTCACCTAAGGGGTTTCCAACAACACGATTATTCGTTTTAGCAATTGCAATCGCTGCCAGCTCATTGCTTGTATTAAACTTGGTAGTCTTATTTTATTCTAGTATGGTTATTCAAAATAATAAAGATTCACAACATATATTGCCTAGCTTATCCTCAAATTGGTTGCTCTATGAAAATAGTAAATATAATATTAAAGTTAAATATCCGACAACTTGGAATTATCAGAATAAAGACAATCCTTGGAGTAGTTTTGTTATCTTTTTTCCCAGAAATGATAAGCAATCAGGAGCTAATATTTCAATTAGTATAGAATTTTTATCTGACTTGATTTCTTTACAAGAATTTATAAAAAAGTTTAAACAAGAAGTTTTAGAATACAATGAAAAATGTAATTTTCTTGAAAAGAAAGAATCTACTTTTCTTCATACTGCTGGTTTGAGAGTTACATTCGAGTGTATACGTGAGAATCAAAAAATTAAAAAAATGGCTGTTATAACTCTTAGAGATAAAAGAGCATATACTATTTATTATGAAGTAGAAGTTAATAGTTTTTCACAGTTTGAGTCAATAGCAAATATGATGCTTAATTCACTAGATGTTAGTAGTCATTAAAAGTCAGTAGGGAATATATTTATTAATTTTAATCGGTTAACCGAATTAATATGTGGTTTAAACGGAGACGAAGAAGAACTTTTCAAGTATGTTAAAGGAAATTTTTTAGTCTTAGAAAGACTTACATCATCACAGGTATTAAATCAATATTTAAGTGCGCTTTTATCTTGGGCAAATCTTCTTTATATAATTGTAGTAATTGCTACTTTATTAATTTTGAAAATTAGTTAATTTTTGCATACAACTTTCCTATGAAAGTCTTTAGTTTAACTGTGCGAAACTAAAATTTATAATTTGATTAGCTAATTCATCTAAAGAATAAACAATTTGAATATCAGGTCGTACCAAACTCGTTTGAATTTCTACATCTTGTCTTCTAGCATATTTAGGATGAACTCCCACGAATAAAGGTTTATTGGTCATTGACCAAGCACCCAATTCGTAGAGAACTATTGGACACATAGTTTCACTCGGAAACCAAAAAAGAATTGCTGTGGCGAGTCGCAGATGCTTATACTCCCATTCAATCTGCTGTTGAGAAGCACTTGGCTCGTGAATGGGAAAATTAGCCCGCCGAGGATTTAAAATTATCCAAGGTGAGGGTTTTAATAATTCCACTATATGTGATTGCCAATCTAGACAACCTGTTATTCCACCAGCACAAAATATGGCTTGTCCTTCACCATTAAATTCTGCGGGTGCTTCTATATATTGAATCATATTTGTGTTTTTTGTACATTAATTACAGCTTAAAAATTTGCGTTCCTATTCTTCAATCCCTTCACACTCTATCAATTCTTACAATCTTAACAATACTTCAGGAAGGTTATTTTTGATGGTTCTCCAAACTATATTCAAATTAACTTGAAAATATTCATGAGCCATGACATTCCTCATATCACCCATAACTCACCAAGGGATATTAGGATAACGCACTTGAATTTCTGGAGGGATATTTGTTGCAGCTTCTCCAATAATTAAGAAGTCATAGAAAACAGCTTTGGCAGTCGTCTCATTCCTCCTAAAATCTTCCAAAGACATCCCATCAACACGTTACTGAATAGCAGCGATCGCTCCTATAATATCTCGAATCCGAAATTGCCACTTTCTAGAAGGCACGGATTATATCCTCAAGAACTGGTTCTCTAAGATTTTCTCGCAGAGCATCCAATGTACCCATATCTACAGGATATCCTAATAACTCTTCTAAATAAAGTCGCACTTCAATAAACTCAAATAATCCTACAGGACGATTGAATTCAACCAGTAGATCGATATCACTGCTGGGCTTGGCTTCATCCCGTGCAACTGAACCAAATAAATCCAGAGATTTTACACCCATTACCTGCAGTTGCTCTCGATGTGCGGCAATAATTTCCAAAACTCGATCTCGCTTCATTTTCTTTTTTAAGATATTCTAATTGTAATTATACAAGCGAGAAAAACACACCATCTTTAATTTAAAACTTAGAGAGACCCAGAACCTATTGTAAATACCTGTAAATTTTACTACTAGAGAGCAGAGAACCGTACTTAATTAATAAATGAAAAAATTATAATATTTCATGGTTCTTCGGTACTTGTTACGCTCGACCATTTTTCTGCCTTCATCGGCGTCCTGTATCATTATGGATGGAATTTTACAATGGACAGTAACTGGTATTGCTTTGCGGGAATGTTAGTTTAATGTCGTTTGTCATTGGTCACTGGTCACTGATAAAAGGTAGAGATTAATTAAGTTTATTATCTCTATATTTATCTAAATACAAATTTTTATGAATGAAGATGGCTTTAATCTTTTTTTCGTTTCAAACTGTGTAGTAAGGGAATTGCATTTCAATAATGTACCATTCAGTTCCTGAAACAATTGGAGGAGTGCAAGTTCGCTGCGTCTTTACAAACTGGTAGCTTATTTTCACGTTAGTTCTTAAGTTCACTTCTTGTACTAAACATTAATGAAGTATCACAGCATTGATGAGCTTCTCAAGAACAATCAGGCTTGGGTTGCTGAAAAGCTAGCTCTAAACTCTACTTATTTTGAAGAGTTAGCAAAGGGACAAAAACCGCCTTATCTCTACATTGGTTGTTCTGACAGTCGTTTGCCTTTAACTAATTTTACACGTACAGAACCTGGAGAATTATTTGTTCATCGTAATATTGCTAATCAAGTATCTCTCACGGATATTAACTTTTTAGCTGTTCTTGAGTACGCAATAAACCATCTTGAGGTCGAACACATTATTGTTTGTGGTCATTATGGTTGTGGTGGAATCAAAGCAGCATTAGAAGGAAGAACAACAGGAATTATTGATAATTGGGTGAATCCAATACGAGAACTCTATTTGCAACACCAAGATGAAATTGATGTTTTACCCACAACAGAAGAACGGCTTAATCGCTTAGCGGAAATCAATGTGATGGCACAGGTAAAAAATTTGTACCAGACTTCGATCGTGCGTAAGGCACTCCACGAACAAAAAGCACCACTCGTTCATGGTTGGGTGCTAGATATCCGTAGTGGGTTAATTAAAGATTTGCAAGTTTGTACCATACCATGGGAGTTAAGTTCATCATGCGCGATCGCTTCCACAACATCTCGAAGAAATTGCCATTATCTAGAAGGTACGGATAATATCCTCAAGAACAGGCTCTCTAAAATTTTCTCGCAGAGCACCCAATGTACCCAGATCTGTAGGATATCCTAATACGTCTTCCAAGTAAAACAATATTCAACTTTCTGTTGTGGTACGAGCGTCCCCGCCCGTCCTATATTAGTAGCGGGCGGGGACGCTCGTACCACAAGATTGAGGAATTTATTTCTTGGAAAGTCCTTAAGAATTGTTATTTTTTCAGATGTTAATCATTTGCTTTATTTCTAACTCTTACCTTGCCCAAAGTTGGAGCAGTCCGCAATCACGTTGTTAAGATTAACTTGAGAGAACTACCTACCTCTGGTGAGAATAAAACAATAGACGCTAGCTCCACAACAGCATAAATCTAAAATCTAATACTTCCTGGGTGGGTATTGCCAACTGTTTAAGTGTGGTGGGCAATGCCCACCCTACAAAAATTTTTCTCTTGTAGCACTTTCTCTTGTGGTACGGGCGGGACGCCCGTACTTTTTTAGTTGAATAATGGTGGGCAATGCCCACCCTAAATAAATTAAGATTTTTTATTTGGAAGTCCTTATATTTTTGTCTCTATCAACTATTCCCATCTTTCTCAATGCTTTCACGCAAATCGAGAAATTGTTTTCCAGAATCTGTAATTATTACAAACTCTGAAAGGTTATTACCTTCATAGGGAATATCGCGTATTCTTTCCGCCTCTACATAACCGATATCTCGTAGGTGATAAAGTTCTCTTTCTAAACGCTCTGTCATTTTATACTGCCCAAATTTACCTGCATCAATCTTCTTGAGTGTTTCATACATTGATTTGGGTATTGATAACAAAAGAAATTTATCAGTTCTTGACTTAGTAGTCGTAATTTTCTTAGTGAGTGTACTGAGTTTTGCATCTATCTTACCTCGGTCAAAAGTCAATGAAATAACTTCATCTAGACGAGGTATTAAAAATAGCAGCATTGCGATAATAACGATCGCTATGAGTAGTTGTATAGAAGCTTGCCCGGAAAGTAACATCATAAGCAAGACTGCTTCAAGAAAAGCAATACACGTAAAGGCTGCCCACCATTTTGTTGAGTAATCTTGAATCATATTTTTCTCCTAATAAGCCAATAAGCTTAACATGATTAAATATTTTTTCAGTTAATCGCGAACGTTTTGGTTTTACGCCACAATAGAGAGTGTTGCAAAAACAACAATATACAGGAAAGTCTCATGCCAATAACAGCACCATCTGCGAATTTACCAATTTTGGAAGAATTGAGATCGGAATTACCAAATATTTGTGGTTGGGAATCGGAAATTAGCTCAGTGGTTCAAAATAATGAACCTGTATTCTTAAAGACTACAAATATCCGATTGGAAAATATCGCATCTGGATTTGCTTGCGCCCTTCATATGCACCAACCGACTATCCCTGGAGGTGGAAACGGCGAACTTATTAGTAATCTTCAGTATATGTTTGAACATCCTTATCAAGGAGATAACCACAATGCAGAACCGTTTGCTTGGTGCTACAAGCGTATGGGTGATTTTATTCCTCAAATGATTGCAGAAGGTTGCAATCCTCGGATTATGCTCGACTATTCGGGTAATTTGTTATGGGGATTGCGACAAATGGGAAGAGATGATGTTCTTAACAATCTCAAGCGGATTACTTGCGATCGCCAATACCAGCCTTATGTAGAGTGGCTAGGAACAATGTGGAGTCATGCAGTTGTTCCTTCTACCCCTATTCCCGATATTAAACTTCACATTCAAGCATGGCAACATCACTTTGCAGCTATTTTTGGCTATGATGCTTTAGCGCGAGTCAAAGGTTTTTCTCCTCCAGAAATGCACTTGCCAAATCATCCCGATACGCTATTTGAGTATATTAAAGCATTGAAAGAGTGCGGATATCGCTGGTTGATGGTACAAGAGCATTCCGTAGAACGTTTGGATGGTTCGGGGTTGAACCATGATGATAAATATATTCCCAATCGTTTGGTTGCTCGTAATTCTCACGGTGAAACAATTAGTATCACTGCATTAATTAAAACCAAAGGTTCGGATACAAAATTAGTGGCACAAATGCAGCCATATTTTGAAGCAAAAGGTAGAAATCAGCAACAAATTGGAAATAGAACATTTCCCTCTTTAGTGACTCAAATTGCTGATGGGGAAAATGGAGGTGTCATGATGAATGAATACCCCCGCGATGTATTTAGGGTGTATCACGAAATTCGCGATTCGGGAGGCGATCGCTCGGGAACAGTTGCACTCAATGGAACGGAATATTTAGAATTAATTGAGGCAGCAGGTGCGAATCCAGATGATTATCCAACTTGTCAAGCCGTGCAACAACACAAAATTTGGCAGCGTATCAATCCAGATAATGTTACGCCGGAAGCTGTGGAAAATGCGATCGCACTCCTTAAAGAAACCGACCATCAGTTCCATATGGACGGTGCTTCTTGGACGAATCATTTAAGTTGGATTCAAGGCTATGAGAATGTTTTAGATCCGATGAAGAAGCTGAGTGTTTTATTTCATGAAAAATACGACTCACTCGTACAACAAAATCCTGCACTGACTCAAAGTTCCGAGTATCAAAAAGCATTGCTGTACAACTTATTATTGCAAACAAGTTGTTTTCGTTATTGGGGACAAGGCGCGTGGACTGATTATGCTCGCGAACTCTATCGTCGCGGTGAAGAATTGCTCAAATCTTAGGCATTGGGGAACTCGGGGCCCCCTCGTTGAGGGGCAATGGGGAACTCGGGGCCCCCTCCTTGTTGAGGGGCAATGGGGATTGGGGAACTCGGGGCCCCCTCCTTGTTGAGGGGCAATGGGGATTGGGGATTGGGTATGAGTTATTCTTCCTTGTCTACCTTGTCTACCTTGTTCCCAGTCCCCAGTCCCCAGTCTCCAGTCCCCAGTTAACTTCTTCTAACAGGACGTTTCAGTTTCAATCGAAGTAAAGCTTGCCAATCTTGAATAGCTTTTTCTGTCCACATCCAATCTTTGCTCAATTCTTGAGGTTGAAAATGAACTGAACCGTCTTTCAAAACTTGTTGGCGTAGCTTAATCGCTTCACTAAAATACTGCTGTCGTTTTCCAGGAGGTTGTTCGTATGCTGTTTTGTACAATCCAAGGGCTAACCCAGCATAAGCGGTTAAAGCATCTTCAGGAATTGGTTTTTCATTTTTATCATTGTCTGCAAGAGGAGTGTCAGACGTTTTTTGCTCTTTAACTGCTATATCTAACGCCTTAAACCAAGCGTCATTAGCTTGAATAAGATTACCTTCAGCATAGTAAGCAAATCCTAAAGCATTTTTATAAGTTAGCGACTTGGGATCGTTTTTAACAGCATTTTCCCAGAAACGCCGCGCAGTATCTAAACTATACTTCCTATCTCCCTGTCGGAGAGACTGCCATGCTAATCGCCCTTTAAGAAAGCTCACAACTGAGTTATCGGCTTTGTCTTGGGAAACAAGGCTGAGGGTGTTTTCAGCGTTGGGAAGTGCGCCACGATTGAGGAGTTCTTCCACAGCTTTCAGCCCTTCGTTTAATTCGCCTTTTCTCAACATATCAGTTGCATAAGTCGTCAAAACCTCAACAGATTCAGCTTTTGAGATATCAAAAGCGGGTGGAGGTTGCGGTGGATTTAGTACGGGAAATATTGGAGATTTCGATAACAAACTGAAACCAACAACTGCTACAAGAGCACTTGTAGCAGCTATCCCAACTATACCTAACGGGTTACGTTTTTTCTGCTGTTTTCGCTGAGTTTGTTGTGATGGAACAGTTGTTTCAGTTGATGGGGGAAGTTGTAAACGATCCCAATTGCCTTCCAATCTTAGAGGTGTTTCTGAGGACCCTGCATTAGAGGGGGGTAATTCGCGACGCCCTGCACCTTGTCTACCGTATGCGGCTGCGGCTCTTACTTCTTCCCACATCCCAAGATCGCTTTCTAGGGATGCTATCTCTCCTGAAACTTCAGTCTCATCAAAACGGTCTTCACCAAAGTCTTGCACGAGTTCGGCGGTCATTGAGTCTTCGGACTCAGCCCTTTGGCGATCGATTTGGCGGAATAAGTCGGAAACTATGGCAGAGTCTTCTTCATAGCTTGGTTCGTCATACTCAATCTCATCAGCAAGATCGTCTAGCCAATCCAAATCTGAGGGTTCCCTAGCTAGGGAAGGCACGATCTCCTCAATTGGTAATGGTATATCGGCATCACTAACCGGATCTGGGTAAATTGAGTTTGTTGTCGTCGTTAAAGCGCTGGAACTGTACTCATCAATTAACTCATCATTGTGAATTGGATGCATTCCCGGACTGAGATAGCCGTTAAATTGTGGCTGAAGATAGAGAATCGGTAATGCCCAATACATTTGATGAGAACTGTAAGCAGCAATTAGCCCTTGACGCATCCGACTGACGCACAAATCTACGGGATACCCCAGTAAGAGATTGCGGTAGAACAATTGTGTTAGTGTAAGCGCCACGTCATCGGGTATGCGCTCTGACATTGCCAAAACGCTCTTTATCCCTCGTTTGACTAAGCTTTCTGTCAAATTTCGTTCGCCCGTATCTCCTGAAGGGTCGGTGGTGGCTGCATATGCTCCCAAGCAGGAGTTAAATACTGCCATTTGTATGTGATTGTTAACGAGTAAACCTGCTAGGTCATCGCCACTTAGGGTCTCTTTTAAGCCAGTTCTACTACTGACTAAGTAAATTTCCCCACCATTTAGACCTGGATTGCTATGACCGGAGTAGTGTAGAACGTGGTATCTCCCTTGTTCTAAAGCTTGTGTCAACTCCTCTCTCCCCGGTTGCTCTAGCAAGGTCATGCGAATGCGTGGAATATCTCCATTGACACTTCGATGCAGTTCTGCTTGCAGTCTAATCGCTTCTTGCTTGAGTAAATCTAGGCGAACTAAATCTGTCGGTGAAGCAATCACCATCAATACTTTGATACCAGTTTCTTCGTGCGGTGGTACTGGCATACTTGTTGTCGGCAACCGAGAAGTACCGCCAGAGGCACTTTGGTATCGAGAAAATGCTATGTATAAACCAGTAGCTATGGGGCGATCGCCTGCATGCATGACTTCCCACGGCAGACGGGCTAACCTGGTATCTTTTAATCCCAAGCGCAAACGCAGAACCTGTTGGTGGTTCTGGGCAATTCCTTGGGCGGTAATCCAGCTATCTCTGAGAGTGCCTTGAAACAGTGCGTTGTACAGTTGTTGACCCAATGCTACCAAGTTGATGGAGTTTCTTGCGATCGCATCTCCTTGCAGCACTAATTTTAATGGGTCGTTCATCAAATGACCTGCAGCCGTCAACCAATCAGCTACAGGCCAAGTCACCAGTTCCTCTGCCAAT
>NZ_BAACAP010000137.1:0-32387 GCF_045865695.1 Scytonema hankhaensis NUACC26 | reverse complement strand
GGATTACAACCCCTATCATAACCTTAGTCCCCGTACTGTTGGACTCATTGACTACTTGGATCGCGATCGCATAGCAGTGGGTGAAGCACTAGAAGTGCTCAACTTAATTGATATCAAAAGCCACTATCAAATTGCATACGGAACCACCGGATCGTCCCTTCATGAAAATATGCAACAGGTTGGAGCCTACTCCAGTACGACGCTGTGTAACCCTCATCACCGTTATTTAGTTGAGGATCTGCCTTATGGCTGTTTTCCCTTACAAGTTTTAGCTCGCCTAGCTGGAGTAGAAACACCATTTTTGGATAGTTGCATCACGATAGGAAATAAGTTCCTCAACATACCTCTAGAATGGACTGCTGAGTTTCTGGAATTGGATCGGCACCAGCTCGGTCAAGAACTTTAACTCAACTCATCGAACTCACGTTTTCTTAGTATTATAGAAATTGGTAGAATTGGCTACCATCAAATCCCGTTGAAGGGTTAAATTTTTATGGAGAGGTGCGGAGGATAATACCTCCCATCGACTCCACCAAGAGCCAAAACTAAGTAGTATTAATAATGTGAAAAATGACTGGCTTAAAGGTTGTTTGAAAAGTAGGTAGTTGAGTAAAAAATCTCTTAAGGCATAAGCTGTAGATACGTATACACAGATTTTTTTCAAGCGTTTTCTAGAAGCCTTTTGAAACCTGCTAAAAAGCCTTAACTTGTTACTAATGAAAATACAGCATTTTGCGATCGCACCAGCCGAATATGGAATTATTATTGTGTCCGGTATGTAGAACCCGCTGTTGTATACAGCGGGTTTCTACTAACTACAGTTATTGTGTATCTACTTGTGGGTGATAGTAATTGTGAACGTATTTTCTGGTGACTTCTAACAGTGCGGCGTGACCTTCAGGACTCAGCTGTGGGAACGCTGACAGTGAGCAACTAATATAAGAGGTAAAATCGCTTTCACTGGGATTGAAGAACTCTTCCCCAATGGCGAGTGTGGCATAAGTTTCAGACATTTTAGTGCTGAATCCGTGGTTGGTAAGTCCATCAACGATGTAACTAAATATCCACTTAGTGTCAGGGTCGTACTCAATCAATTTAGAAGCGACAGCTATGAAGTTTTGGTACTCAGTCATTGGAGGTTACTCCTTTAGTTGTGTTGGTTGTGCGAAGTTAACCACTCCTTTAGTTAAACACACAAAACACGGGTCGGCTTCTAACTCGCTAGAATTATAAACTTTCCACAGATCGATACCTTTGCCAAAAAGAGAGCTATGCATTAGTCACATCTTTCTTACCCAAAAAGTAAAAATGATAACAAATATTATTTTAGAGAGATCTACGCTAATAAGTAGTTTATGTTTATTATTAAGATGCTGCAATTTATTCATTATACAGTTAGGTCATGACACAAACAACTCAATACACACACTATATGCAGGCCGACCAACGCCCTAGTATCAAGGAGCCGATAGAACTCTCACCTTTAGTCGGTAACTGGATCAATACTAAATCAGATACTGATTATTTGGTGCGGGTGGTTCTGACTGAAGAAAACGGTCGCCTTGTGTTTCAGGCTTATGGAGCCAATAAACCCAATCCAATTGACTGGGGTAAGGTTGAGGCAGTACCTTATGCTGTAGGAACCTCACTTATAGCAGGAGGATTCCACGCTTTTTACAAGCTAGACGGAATTGAGACACATCTAGTAGCAAACCAAAAATTGGGAATCTTGGTCATTCAGTCCTATACTCGCTACGTAGATGGTAGTGGTCGAACCGATCATTTTGCCCGTGAGTTTTTTCATCGTTAGTGAGAAGAGGAAGATTTCAAGATGGAGCGAAACGAAATTTACGGCGATCAACCCCAGGACAACGTGATTGATTTCACGCCTTTTTTGGGAACCTGGATAAACTCGAATACAAAAACTAAATGGATCGAGAAATTTATCTTAACCAAGGATAATGAGCAAATTATCATGCACGCTTATGGTGCTCAGTCCCTCAAAGATTGGGGTGAAACTGAGGTGACACCGTTTGTAGATAATATCAATGAGAAGGCTTTCTGTGCGCGATTCGATCGCGATTCAGTGGAATCCTTGTTGGCAGCGAATATGAACAAAGGCTTGTGGGTCATTGCTGCGTTTCACAAGTTCAAGGATGGCAGCCAACCCAATTTTCTGTGTCGGGAGTTTTACTATCTGCTGGACTAAGCTGAAGTTTCCCGTGCATTTGTACTAGAAAAGCTCATAAACCATAGTGTACAATAAGTCTATGCTTTATTAAGCGTAAAATTGGCAACTCCTCAACCATCTCACTCCCTCACTTGCCGAGTGGCAAGTATTGGTTGGAGATGGTTTTGTGGTTGCCCCAAAATTCATCTCATCACTTTTCTACGGGAGTGATGAGATGAATTTTGGATTAAGCTAAAAACAAGTCTATAAAACTCTATTAGATGATATTCAATCTAACTCTCGACAAGCAAACCCTAATTGAGCGCATTAGCCAACTGGCACGGGATAAGTTCGCCTCTCGCGCCGCTGGTTACGATCGCACTGCTAGCTTTCCAAGAGAAGATCTTGAAGACCTTTTTCAAGCAGGGCTTAATGCGCCTGTTGTGCCAACTGAATACGGTGGTCTAGGGTTAGGACACGATAGGGATATCTTTACCCTGTGGATGATGACTAAGGAACTGGCAAAAGTGGATTTATCCCTAGCCCGTTGCTGGGAAGGACACGCAAATGCCCAAGTTTTACTAGCGGCTATGGGTAATGAGTCTCAGAAAAAGCGCTGGTTTGAGGGGATTGTCCAGCGTGGAGAGAAATGGGCTGCTTGGAGTGGAGAACCCCAGTCTCAGATTCCAGGTCAAAAAGCTAGCCTTGGCACAAGTGTTCAAGTGGTAGATGAAGGATACATCATTGATGGCACAAAGGTATTTGCCACTAGTGCCCCAGAAGCACAGTGGGCAATTCTCTTGGTCAACACAGCAGAGGCTGGAGGAGCGCGTCATAGCAATGGCTCACCGACATCAGTATTGTTACTAGCCTGCAACTTATCCGACCCCAGTATTAGCTTTGATGATAGTTGGTGGCAACCAATTGGAATGAGAGGTACAGTGAGTTACTTAGTTCGCTTTGAACGTACTTTCATCCCTAAAGAAAACTTGATTGGCTATCCAGGGCAGTACATCCAACAGGAGTGGCAGACGCGGTTTACACCTCAATATGGCGCTGCTTTTCTAGGAGCTGCTGAAGGAGCTTATGACTATACTTTAGCATATATCAACAAACAGGAAAAAGGACACGACCCTTACGTACAACACCGAATTGCTAAGGCAGCAATTAATATAGATAGTATGCACTTCTGGCTGTGGCAGGTAGCTACTCTTTGGGAAACAGGCCAAGTCTTAGAGGCAAAACAAGCAGGCAATCGCGCCCGTTACATCACTGAGCAATTAGCTTTGGAAACGGTGAACCACTGCATACAAGCTTCTGGGGCTCGCTCTTTAATTCAACCAAGTCCTCTAGAGCGAATATTCCGAGACTTGTCCTTTTATGTCCTGCATGATAATAGCGATCGCCTTTTGTCCTCAATTGGTCGGGAGATTCTGGGGCAATCCTTTGATCGTGCATATTTCAACACCTATCCAACTCCTCAAGAAAGCCCTACGGAGTAGCAGATTTATCTCAAAAAAGACTTGAAAAATAAGGTAACTTTGGTTAAAAAAAGATTGGTTGTGCGATTCGTTTGTCAAAAATATTAAGTATATAGGATTTACGCATTAACAAAGTCACAAAATATACAAAATTTTTTGTTTATCCTTGAGGAACTAAACTCAGAAGTTCTTCAACAGTAAGACTGCGTTTGGTTTGTACAGACTTATGCCGTACAGCATCCAGTAACGATTGAACTTCTATGCCACTAAGATTGATTCCGTGTTGTTGCAGTACACTGAGCAGCAAATGCCGACCGGAATGTTTCCCTACAACTAAACGACGTTCCCAACCAACATCTTCCGGTGCGAATGGTTCGTAGGTAACTGGGTTTTGCAGTACGCCATGAGCATGAATACCTGCTTCGTGTGCGAAGGTATTTTCACCCACAATTGCCTTCCAGGGAGGGACTGGCCAGTTGGTAGCTTTGGCAACTAATCGTGACAATTCCAGCAACCGTTTCGTATCAATACCTAACTGAACGCCATAAATGCATTTAAGTCCCATGACGATTTCTTCTAGCGCTGCATTGCCTGCTCGTTCTCCCATTCCATTGACTGTAGTGTTGACCGATAGCGCTCCTGCTTTAATACCAGCTAGCGTGTTTGCAGTTGCCAGTCCGAAATCATTGTGCATATGCATTTCAATTGGAATCGACAAATGAGAGACAAGCTGGCGCACTTTATTGTAAGTGGTGACAGGATCGAGAATTCCTACTGTATCACAGAAACGAAACCGAAAGGCTCCCCACTCTTGAGCAGATTGTGCCACATCTAGCAGAAAAAATTCATCGGCTCTGGAAGAATCTTCTCCACCAACAGATACAGATAAACCGCGATCGCAGGCAAAATTTATCGCATCCCGCAAGCGATCTTGCATCAGTTGCCACTGACCTCCAAATTTAGCAGCAATTTGGATTTCTGAGACGGGAACGGAAATATGCACCCTCTGCAATCCACAATCGATTGATGCTTGAAGATCCGACAAGTTAGCACGGTTCCAACCAAGTAGTTTGGTGTTTAATCCGAGACTAGCAATGGTTCGGATTGATTCTGCTTCTTCAAGCCCCATAGCTGGAATGCCAACTTCCAGTTCTTGAACGCCAATAGAATCCAGAAGAGTTGCGATCGCAATTTTTTCCTCAACGTTAAAAGCTATACCCGCTGCCTGTTCGCCATCTCGCAAAGTCGTATCGTTAATCTGAATGGTATGGTTGTTCATAGTAAATTTCCGCTCCATGACTCTAAATATTTGCGACAATTTCTCCAATTTTGCTGGTGTCATAGCCACCGAGAACCTCTAATTGCGATCGGACTAGCCGATGTTCTAAGATGCTGAGAAACTGCTGTACTGGTAATTCTTCCAAGTATTCCTTGAGAATCACCAAGTCGTATCGCGATTGATGCAATGGGACAAATCCCAATCCAAAGGCATTAGCTATAGATGCCGTACCGATCCCTGCATCGGCAATTCCTGAGACTACAGATAAAGCAACATCTTGATGATGGTGGACAATACGATGGAATCTTTTCAGAACTTGAAACGGGACTCGTTCCTCTTGGAGTTTTCGTTCTAAAAGCATCCGACTGCTAAAACTCTCATCATGAGTGACAATAATTGCTCCAAATTCTACTAAGTCGGTAACTGTTTTGATCCCCATTGGGTTTCCTGGTTGGACTAAGAGTCCTTCAGACCAAACCCCAAGGGTAATCAAGATAGCATTCTTACCTACTAGAGCTTCCCGCACAAAAGGAATGTTATGTTCTCCAGTTTGGGGATCGTATAAGTGCATTCCGGCGATGTGTACTTCACCACGACACAGACTGTGCAATGCTGCCATGCTGTGAGCGAAATGATAATGAACTCGCAGTTGCGGATGATAACGTTCAGTTGCTCTTGCCAAAAGAGAAAGCACGGGTGTACAACCAGCGATCGCGACTGTATTGTGCAGTTTATTTATATCATCCAGAAGCCTCACCAGAACTTTGTTTGTACTTGTCTGACTTTGTGTTTCAATCGCCCGGTTTATTTCGGAGAGCGGCAGTTTGCTTATGCCGGGGAACCTGTCCACCCTTACGGGTTCGCCACTTCCTACAACGGGGGGAACCCTCCGCAGTCGCCTCAACTCTGGGAACCCCCGCACGGCTCTGCTCTCCGCAACGGCGTGGCTCACCGCAACTGCCTCACCATCAGCTGGAATCATTTCGATGCGAAAAGCATTGTTCCCAACGAGGGGATAAGCTATCCATCGATCCCCAACCCGCGCTAAGCTAACTCGCGATTGTCGTCCCTGAGAGATTGGTTTGGCAAGAATTGCCTCAACTTTGGGTAAATCCTCCTCTAACCAGAACAAGTCCTCAATTTGGCAACCAAGCGCTTTGGCCAAACGCAGGCAAATGGTAACAGAAGGAGCATATTGTCCCGATTCTACACCACCAATACTCTGACGGGTAACACCTGCTATATTAGCCAAATCTTGCTGACTCATGCCCAAGCGATTCCTAATTGACTTCAGGTTGTTGCAGATATTCATATCCGGCTTCATAGGACTGTACCTCTCCGTTACGAAAAGCCGCAGCGGACACAATTACTTTGACAAGGTAGTAGTAAGGTTTTCTAGTGTGTACCTTTTCTCCTGGAAGACCAGAAGAAAGCTTTTGTAATATTGCATACATATTACTGAAACACCTGCAATATTTTTGTTCTTGCAGCAAGTATTTCCGATCGATTACTGGTGTATGACTGCTTTTCTCCTCCTATAGCAAGTTTATCATACATATCGCCAAAATAATTGCTAAAAGAAAAATTTTTTCTCCTTGTATTTTTTGCCAATAGTGTATTTTTAACTACAAAAATTTTTGGATTTATATTAGAATGATTAAAGATTTTAAGCCTACCCTTGTTTTGCCACGAGGTGTTTGAGCTTAATTGCAATGGGCAAAGCCGTGCCGTAGGCGATGCTCCTAAAAGGATCTGTCCAAAAGACATCTCCAGAAATTAATTATGCATGACCTGAAAGTCTTGGTAAAGGCGCAATGCCTTGCGCCCTTACATCTTTATTGGAAATTTCTAAAGGGCGAACGCACAGGTATTATATGTTAGAGAATAAAGCTTGGATAAGCCATGACAACTTTATCAAAACTTGTATAATTTAGTAGTGAGCGTGAGAGATTACGGTACGAACAAGGTCTATAATTGCTAGCTAGATGAAACATGACTAATATTCAAATCAGGCGTACAGATGGTTCAATTGCTGCCCTAAATACCCTTGTTAATGGATCGTCTAGTCCAACGAAACTTGTAGAAGGGATTGGATTTGTACAACGTTTTGAGGTTGCTGCTGGAGAAACGTCAGAAATTATTCGGCTCGAGCACCACCTTACACTCAATCATAAAGGAAATTTTAAACTGACCTCGACTCATGAAGGACGACGACAAGGCGATCGACAAGTGGGTGCAGGGCATATTCACTTCCGTCCTGCATTGATGCCACATTCTTCAACTTGGGATGGTGAGACAGCGTTCACAGTTATTGCACTCAATCCTGCGTTTGTTCAAACTTGTGCAACAGATTTGTTTAAGCGAGATCTCTCTGTTGTTACGTTTCGTCCAATGATTGCAGAGCAGGATAGCTTATGCTGGGAGCTTGGTTCTCGTCTTGAGTTAGCTGCGTATGGTGAAGGACAACTTCCTCGTGTTTTTGTAGAAGAAGTTGCAACTGTACTAGCAATGCACCTACTTCTGAAGTATGGTAACGCTGTTCCTAAAAATGCAGTATCACACGCTACTTTAACAGAAACAAAACTGAAACAACTGTATAACTTTATTGAAGATCGTATTTGTGAAGATATTGGATTGAGCGAGTTAGCAAGCTTATCTGGTTTAAGCAAGTATCATTTCTGTCGTCAGTTCAAACAGTTAGTTGGGTTGACACCCCATCAGTATATTATTCACCGTCGAATTGAGGTGGCAAAACGGTTTCTCGCTAAACCAGAACTAACGATTGGAGCCGTAAGTGAATGTTTAGGATTTGCGAGCCACAGTCAATTCACTGCCTTCTTTCGTAAGTATACAGGTGTTACGCCTCAAGTATTTCGACAAAGGCTGGAACTCTATCAAAAGAAAGATTTTAGCGAACGAGCGCAACTTTCGATCGGCATAAGCAAGATTTCATCAAGACAACCTTGAGTATAGCTCAGTAACCTATATAAAGGTTTCTGTAGGCAGACAATTGATGAAATTCCAAACTCGACGTAGAGCGATCGTTGGTGGTGCGGTTACCTTAACAGGTTTGACAGCAAGCACAATGGCAGCAACGCAAACAAACGCTCAACCAGCAACTTCTACTACAACTTCGCACAGTGCAGGTCGATTCAGCAATAAGGTCGTGTTAGTTACAGGTGGTACTAGCGGCATCGGTCGGGCAACAGTTGAGGCGTTTGCTGCTGAGGGAGCAAAGGTGACTTTCTGCGGACGACGCGAACAACTAGGTGAGGAAATTCGGGCGAGTGTCCGTGCAAAAGGCGGTCATGCACTTTACATTCGTGCGGATGTGCTGAAACCTAATGATGTACAGACGTTTGTGCAGAAGACAATCGATACCTATGGTCGCATCGACATTGCATTTAACAATGCAGGAGTCTCTACCCAGGGCAAAGTACATGAAACTTCTGAGGAAGAGTGGGATCGAGTTGTTGACACAAACCTAAAAGGGGTTTGGCTCTCAATGAAGTATGAGATTCCACAGATGCTTAAGCAAAAAAGTGGTATCATCATTAACAACTCATCTGTACAGGGATTTGCGACTCGTCCTGGTGGATCGCCTTATGCAGCGACTAAAGCTGGCATTATGAGCCTGACTCGCTCGGCAGCCCTTGAGTATGGCACCTCTGGTATTCGAGTGATTGCGATCGCACCAGGCATTATTGATACTCCACTGTTTCGACGATATAGTGAGCAGGCGAAAACTCCGGAGGGGCTTGCTCAAATTTCAGAAAACATCGGCGGGTTAAAGCGAATTGCCACTTCATCTGCTGTGGCAAGGGCTGTGATGCTGCTCAGTTCTGACGAAGCATCTTATATTACAGGATCTTCCCACTTTATTGATGGTGGCTTACTAGCAGGGTTTTAACGAGCGCTCTGTTGATAGAAGCTGAACTATAGGAACGCGAAAGTATGACTCAACGATTTGAAGGTAAAACAATCCTTATTACTGGCGGCAGTAGCGGTATGGGAGAAGCAACGGCTCGTCGAATTTTGAACGAGGGTGGTCGTGTTATCATCACAGGACGCAAGCAGCAGAGCCTTGATGAAGCGATCGCACGTTTCGAACGTTCTGAATATGCACGTGCGCTCGCTGCTGATGTTTCAGACCTCAATGCTCTTGATAACTTAATGAAAACGATTCGAGCAGAATTCTCAACCCTAAACGGCATTTTTGCCAATGCAGGCTTTGGCAAGTTTGAGAGTAGCGTTGAGAGCAATGAAGAAGACTTTGACTCAATTTTTGGAGCCAATGTCAAAGGTGTCTTTTACACTATTCAGAAAGGACTAGAGCTTTTGCAGAACCCTGCTGCGATCGTCATCAATGCCTCTTGGGTTGCTCATCGGGGATTGCCTAATGGAGCACTGTATTCTGCAACAAAAGCAGCCGTTCAATCCTTTGTTAAAACACTTACCGCAGAGTTTGGACGTAAAGGCATCCGAATTAACTCAATTAGCCCTGGAATAATTGCAACACCTATTATGGAGAAAATTGGCATGAGTGATGAAGAAACAAAGTTTTGGGAAGAGCAGATTCCGTTAGGTCGCCTTGGTAATCCAGAAGAAGTTGCAAGCCTAGTGGCATTTCTTCTTTCTGAAGAAGCCAGCTATATTGTAGGCGAAGACATTTTAATTGATGGTGGTCTGACACGGACTGTTGCAATGTAATATTCCTACTCCCTCCGGTGCTATAAGATTACCAATCTTCTTCTCTTCTTTATACGGTAGTCGTTATAACGGAGGGAAACCTCCACAGTGTTGTTATAAGTTAAGATGAATGCATTAGAACTGTTAACCTTGAAACAATAGAAGAAAAACGCAATTGTTGATTGAGCATTCTATAGCTTTTAATTAAATGTAACTACGAATACTCTTTGCAAAAAAATTGACAATCGCAAGTAAATTGGCAAGATGTATGATATTCTTTATATATGGAAAATAAATCCAAATATCTGTTGAAAAAGCATAACGATAATTGCTGCAATTCTATATTCATTTCAGCGAGCTTCTCGTTATTAATGAAGCTCTTCTATAGAAATGGTTCTCCAGAATGAAGATAGCTGCTGTTATGTAGACAGATATTAAGTCCAACCTGAGTCTTTATAGAAGTCAAAAGATTGTTAGTAGTTATTAGTTAGTTGTTGGTTGTTAACCACTAACAACTAACCACTAACTACTAACTAGTAGATTAGGTACAAACCATGCTCGAGAATTTTCCGTCTCTAAATAACCATAATTTACCGTATCCCGATACAATTCATCCCATCGTTGTTCATTTTGCGATCGCGACGGTATTATTTGCCTTCTTGTGTGATGTCATTGGATACTTTACCCGTAACCACCGTCTTTTTGAGGTAGGTTGGTGGAATATGTTTTTCGCTACAATCTCTATCTTTGTTGCCATCATTTTTGGTCAATTTGAAGCAGGTTTGGCAGAACCTTATAATGCAGTTGAACCGGTACTTACTTTACATACATTCCTTGGCTGGTCACTTTCAGGAATTCTTGCAGCCATTACAGCTTGGCGTTTTGTAATTCGTTCCCGCACTCCACAAAAGATATCAATTTATTATCTAGCGGCGGGTTTGCTTTTAACTGTTTTGGTTGGTATACAAGTGTATTTCGGAGATGAACTGGTGTGGGTATATGGGTTACATACTGTGCCAGTTGTTGAAGCGGTAAAGGAGGGCTTGCTGCAATGAATCCTGAAGTTATTGACCAATTGAAAACTCAGCTGGGAGCAAATGGGTTACCCTATGGCATACCCATTCACCCAAATCTAGTCCATCTCACTTTGGGTTTATTTATCCTTAGCATTGCCTTTGATTTCATTGGTGTACTGTTACCGATACAAAGACCACTCTTTAAGTTTTTAGCAATTCCTACCACGCCTTCCAACTTTTTTGATGTTGGTTGGTATAATATGCTAGCTTCAGCCATTATCACATTTTTTACAGTAGCAGTAGGTTTTTACGAAATGATGTTGGCAGAACCCTCTACCGAGGTAAAGAGTGCCTGGGGATTACAAGCGGTGGAGACAATGCTCTGGCACGGTGTGGGTGGTGTTTTTCTTCTAGCACTGATTGTTGGAATGACTATTTGGAGAGGATTTCAGCGCTTTGTTTGGCATGAAGATAACAGTCAACAAGTGCAGTTGACCTATTTACTTTCTGGGCTATTCATCATGCTCCTCATGTACGTCCACGGTACGCTTGGAGCGCACCTAGCTGCTGAGTTTGGAGTTCATAATACTGCTGATATGTTATTGCGATCGGGTAAAGATTTTAACTTACTACTGAAGTAAACGATGTTAGTCATTTGTTCTTTGTCCTTTGTCATTTGTTTAATAGAGACAGCCAATAACCAATGACTAATGACCAATGACTAATGACCAATGACCAATGACTAATGACTTTTGCCACTATGAAAATCCGAAACATTTTGCTTCTGAGTCCTTGTGCTCTCTCCTTAACTGCTATTAGTATGTGGATAGGCGATCGAGCCTATTCCTGGCTACCCCCTCAAGCCGCAGCAGAATCGCAACTCGTCGATCGCTTGTTTAGTTTCTTAGTAACCCTAGGAGCATTCATCTTCCTTGGAGTTACCGGAACACTCATGTACTCAATAATTTTCCATCGAGCAGAGGAATATGATACCAGCGATGGTCCCCCTGTTGAAGGAAATTTAACACTGGAAATTGTTTGGACTGCAATCCCTGTCTTGCTAGTATTTTGGATTGCAGGCTATAGCTACCAAATCTACGAGCAAATGGGGATTCAAGGACATGGCTCAGCTATACACTTGCACGTACCAATGGGAATGGAAGCCGCATACGCTGCGCCAATGAACAAGGACGCTCTGAAGCAAGAACGCGGAGATACGGGGAATTTCTCTATCTCCTCTGAAGCCTCATCAAATATAATACCTGTTGAAGACATTGAAGTTGATGCCAAACAATGGGCTTGGGTTTTTCGATACCCAGAAACAGGAGTTACCAGTACCGAACTGCATTTACCCATTAATCATCGCATCCGTTTAGCGATGCAGTCGGAAGATGTTGTGCATGGATTTTATATTCCTGCTTTCCGAGTCAAGCAAGACATTATTCCCAACCGCAAAATTGACTTTGAATTCACCCCTATCCGCATTGGCAAATATCGATTGACCGATTCTGAATTTAGTGGTACTTATTTTGCAACCATGCAAGCAAATGTCGTTGTTGAATCTTCTGAAGAGTATAAAAAATGGCTTGTGGAAGCAGCAAACCGTAAACCATGCACTGCAAGCAATCAAGCAGCTTCCGAGTATGTCCGAGAATCAAAAGCGTTAATCAAAAGCTGGACTACAATTGCACCTGCACAACCCCCTGTCGTGAATTACAGTAACCAGTGACCAGTGACCAATGACCAGTGACCAAGGACAAAGGACAAATGACAAATATTTCCGTTGAAGACATTACAGAGCGCGTACCTCAACACGAACCTCCAATAGATTGGAAGCGATACTTTAGCTTCAGTACAGATCACAAAGTCATAGGTATTCAGTATATTGTTACTGCCTTCATTCTCTTTTTAGTAGGTGGCATATTTGCAATGATTATTCGTGGGGAATTAATTACCCCAGAATCAGATCTTGTTGACCGCAGTTTCTATAACGCCATGTTCACCATGCACGGTACTGTAATGCTGTTCGGATGGACATTCCCTATACTTACAGGTTTTGCTAACTATCTCGTACCTCTCATGATTGGGGCGAGAGATATGGCATTTCCCAGACTTAACGCTGTTGCTTTCTGGATGATACCAATCGCTGCTATTCTGCTGATGATTAGTTTCTTTATACCAGGAGGTCCAGCACAGGCAGGTTGGTGGTCATATCCTCCCGTTAGCTTGCAAAATCCCACAGGAAATTTAATTAATGGTGAAGTGATTTGGCTTCTAGCAGTGGCGGTGTCAGGTGTTTCTTCAATTATGGGGGCGGTTAATTTTGTCACTACAATTGTCAAAATGCGAGCACCAGGAATGACGTTCTTCCGCATGCCTATTTTTGTTTGGAACGTGTTGAGTGCCCAGATTATTCAACTATTTGGACTGCCAGTATTAACAGCAGGTGCAGTCATGCTTTTACTCGACTTAACAGTTGGAACTAGCTTTTTTAACGCCGCTAAAGGAGGCGACCCAGTTTTGTTCCAGCACTTTTTCTGGTTTTACTCTCACCCTGCAGTTTATGTAATTATTCTGCCAGTGTTCGGAGTCTTGTCAGAAATTTTCCCAGTTTTTGCTCGCAAACCTCTGTTTGGTTATAGAATTGTCGCCATTTCATCACTCTTAATCGCTGGAGTTAGCGGTATAGTTTGGGTACACCATTTATATGTCAGCGGTACTCCAGGTTGGATGCGGATGTTTTTCATGCTGACAACAATGTTCGTTTCTGTACCGACTGGCATTAAGGTGTTTGCCTGGACGGCAACGATTTGGGGAGGTAAATTGCGATTTGATACACCAATGCTGTTTGCACTGGGTGCATTAATACTGTTTGTGTTTGCAGGTATCACTGGCATTACCCTCTCTTCTGTTCCTGTTGATGTCCATGTCAATAATACTTACTACGTAGTGGGTCATTTTCACTATGTTTTATATGGCACAGTAACAATGGGGATGTTTGCTGCTATTTACTTCTGGTTCCCTAAGATGACCGGACGCATGTACTACGAAAGCTTGGGTAAGTTGCATTTTTGGCTGGCGTTTATTGGTATTAACCTCAACTTCTTCCCAATGCATCCACTAGGGTTGCAAGGAATGTTGCGTCGAGTTTCTTCTTACCCCCCAGAGTATGAATTCTGGAACATTGTTGCCAGTGTTGGAGCATTTTTGTTAGGTGCATCTACTTTGCCTTTTGTTCTTAATATAATTGGTTCTTGGATGCATGACCAGCAAGCACTGAAAAATCCTTGGCGAGCAATTGGATTGGAGTGGTTAGTTTCTTCACCACCTCCTGTAGAGAACTTTGAGGAAACTCCAGTTGTTGTAGGTGAGCCTTACGGCTACGGGAAATCTGAACCATTAGTTGCTAATCGTTAGTGGTTAGTGGTTATTGGTTAGTGGTTATTGGTTAGTAGAAAAAACAACTAACTACTAACAACTAACTACTAACCAATAACATTTAAAGGAGAATTAATCACATGGATAGTTCCATAATTTCAGAAGAGTTACAGCATTCCCGACATGAGCATACTCATGACGAAGAAGGCAGCAAGATGTTCGGCTTCATTGTGTTCTTGCTTTCAGAAACTTTCATTTTCCTCGGTTTTTTTACAGCGTATATTGTCTATAAAACAACGACTCCTGAGTGGTTACCTTCTAGTGTTTCAGTACTAGAAATTAGATCTCCTGCTATTAACACGGTGGTTTTGGTTTCTAGTAGCTTTGTCATTTACTTGGCAGAACGCGCTCTTGCACGCCACGACTTAATGAAATTTCGTCAGTTTCTCACACTCACGATCGCAATGGGAACTTACTTTCTTGTAGGACAAGCGATCGAATGGAGCCACCTTTCCTTTGGTTTTACCACAGGAGTCTTTGGGGGTATGTTTTATTTACTGACAGGCTTCCACGGTTTGCACGTTCTGACTGGCATTTTGTTACAGATCGTTGTTTTGGGTCGCTCTTTCATTCCTGGTAACTACAACACAGGTCATTTTGGTGTAAATGCCACTTCTTTATTCTGGCACTTTGTTGATGTCATTTGGATTGTTTTGTTTGTCCTGATTTACATTTGGCATTGACACTCCCCTGTCTGAGGTTTTTATGCGGAAGATTGCGATTTACGGAAAAGGGGGAATTGGTAAGTCAATAACCACTCAAAATATAGTGGCTGGACTGGTCGATATGGGTCGTAAGGTGATGGTTGTGGGATGTGACTCGAAAGCAGACTCTACCAGGCTCCTCTTGGGGCGATTGCACCAGAAGATTGTACTCGACACGCTACGTAAAGAAGAGGATGTAAATCTAGAAGATTTTCGCAAGGAAGGATGGGGGAAGACGCTTTGTGTGGAATCAGGCGGACCAGAACCTGGTGTGGGATGTACGGGTCGGGGTATTTTGACATCAATTGGGTTGCTAGAACAACTTGGGGCTTACGATGAAGAAGTGCGACTTGATTATACTTTTTATGATGGTCTAGGTAACGTGGTGTGTGCTGGATTTGTCATGCCTATTCGCGAACGCAAAGCTCAAGAAATTTACATCATTATTTCTGAGGAAATCATGGCAATGTATGCGGCTAACAACATCTGCCGAAGCATTCAGAAATATGCTGCGAGCGGTGGTGTACGTCTGGGAGGATTGATCTGCAACTCTCGCAGTGTCGATCGCGAAGACAATCCGATTGAGGCTCTGGCGGAGCAGTTGGACACTCAAATAATTTACTCCATGCCGAGGAATAACATGGTACAACAAGCAGAGTTCTACAGCAAGACTGTCATTGAATATGCTCCTGAGTGTCAACAGGCACAGCATTACCGCAATTTAGCAATGGCGATCGACCAGAATACAAATTTTGTAATTCCGAAACCTATGTCTAACGAACAGCTAGAGAAATTTTTGGTAAAGTTTGGGTTGCTTGACTAAGTGTAGCTTTACCATCATTTCAAAAACCGACATTCTGAACTCGCCAAAACTTGTTTACCTTATTGAAGGAAGATCGCTTATTATGTTGACCGAAGAGATTTTAGTCCAAAAATTTACGACCGTTGCTGAGGAACGCTGTCCCGAACTTATTGAGATGTTCGAGTACTGCCATGTCGAACTCGTAAATTCTTACTGGGGAAAGCCTCCAAAACTTTATCAGCATTTTGTTGTCTATTCCCCCAACTATCTGTTTACCGCAATTAATGCTTACAAAGGTATTTTTAAAGGCGTTGCTAACGATCTAGGCATTCCAGAAGCTATTTGCATGAACGCCACACGCATCATTCGCGATCCCGCATCAACATTAAAGCAAAAAGATCCCTTGCTGTGGTTAGAACTCCAGTGGGTAACAACATTGCATCTACAACGGTAGAATTTACCAACTAACAAGCATTTTCAGGTTCAATTCTCAAACCAAAGAAAAATCCAAGCAAACAAATATTTCATTAGGAGCAATCAGCAATGGCATTAAAATTATTGAAATGCGATGAAAGCATCCCCGAACGGGAAAAGCACGTTTACATCAAAGAGAAAGGAGAAGATACAACACAATTTCTCCCAAGTTCCAACGTCGAAACAATTCCCGGCTCACTCTCAGAACGTGGATGCAGCTACTGTGGAGCCAAGCTGGTGATTGGTGGCGTGCTCAAAGATACCATCCAATTGATTCATGGACCTATCGGTTGTGCTTACGATACCTGGCACACCAAACGCTATCCTAGTGACAACGGGAACTTCCAACTTAAATATGTTTGGTCAAGTGACATGAAAGAGTCCCACGTTGTCTTCGGTGGTGAAAAGCAGCTCAAGAAATCCATACTAGAAGCCTTTGCGGAATTTCCTGATATCAAACGGATGATTGTCTACACCACCTGCGCCACAGCACTGATTGGCGATGACATCCGAGCCGTTGTCAAAAGCGCTGAAAAAGAACTCGGTGATGTAGATATCTTCTGTGTTGAGTGTCCCGGTTTTGCTGGTGTCAGCCAATCCAAAGGTCACCACGTGCTCAACATTGGCTGGGTGAATGAGAAGGTCGGAACATTTGAGCCAGAAATCACTAGTCCATATACCATCAATGTCATCGGCGACTACAACATCCAAGGCGATACCTTTGTCTTAGAGAAGTACATGGAAAAAATGGGCGTGCAAATCATCGCCCATTTTACCGGTAATGGTACTTATGACTCGTTGCGCGGAATGCATAGAGCACAGTTAAATGTCACTAACTGTGCCAGAAGTGCGGGATACATTGCCAACGAGTTGAAGAAAAGATATGGTATTCCCCGTTTGGACGTGGATACTTGGGGCTTTGATTATTGTAAGGAAGGGTTGCGGAAAATCGGTGCCTTCTTTGGCATCGAAGACAGAGCCGAAGCCGTCATTGCCGAAGAAGTCGCCAAATATGAATCTAAGTTAGCGTGGTATAAAGAACGCTTGACAGGGAAAAAAGTCTGTATCTGGACGGGTGGACCGAGATTGTGGCACTGGACGAAGGCTCTAGAAGACGATTTGGGGATGCAAGTGGTAGCCATGTCCTCGAAATTTGGTCATCAAGAAGACTTTGAAAAAGTGATAGCCAGAGGTCAAGAAGGCACTGTCTATATTGATGATGGTAACGAATTGGAATTCTTCGAGGTGCTAGAGATGGTGAAACCTGACTTGGTTCTAACTGGACCAAGGGTGGGAGCATTAGTGAAGAAATTACACTTGCCTTATGTCAACGGACATGGATACCACAACGGTCCGTATATGGGATTTGAAGGTGCTGTGAATATGGCAAGAGATATGTACAATGCGATTTATTCGCCTCTGATGAAATTGGCTGCACTCGATATCCGCTCCGATGAAACTGAAAAAGAGACACCCAGTCAGGAAAACAATCAGAGTTTGAAGGAGAAATCTGAGGAAATTATTAATGGTATTCTGAACAAAAATGCCGATATCTTGTCTGTAGAACAGGTAGTTTTGGAAACTCCTACTGATGAGAGTTTTGATGCAAATGTAAATATATTTACACCTAAACTGTCTGATACTGCTACACAAAACGCAAAATCCGTAACTACACAAATGGAAACTGTTTGCACTGAAGAAAATAGGAAATTTATGGAGAGCGAAGTACAGCACTCGAAATCGGTTAACGTTACATCAAAAGAACCTAGCGCTGTACTCGAAAGTTTCAAATTTGAATCACAGTCATTGCTACCACCTGCTAATAAATCATTACTCCAATGGCAGCAAATTAGTAGGAATTTGTTTGACTTTTTAGAGCAATTACCCAAATATTTAGGTAAATCTTTCACTGAATACCAGTTACCAATGATTTGTTTTGCTTCAATTATTGCAACAACCATTGTAGTGAAAATAGTTCTTGCTGTATTAGATGTAATCAATGAAGTTCCGCAGTTACATTTAGTTTTTGAGTTAACTGGAATTGGTTACGCAATATGGTTTATTTTCCGATATCTACTCAAAGCTTCTACTCGCCAAGAATTAGCTGCACAAATTCGCTCTATCCAAAAAGAAATTGTTGATACCAATTCTATATAAGGTTACGCTTAAAACGCCCTGACATTGGAAATGTGGAGCTATACAAACAAAGCCCGCCTAAGCGCAAAGCGCACGCTACGCATTTCCGGAGGCTATGCCCGCCAGGGCAATACGCGGGCTAATTAGATGCATCTTCATACAGAAATGGTATGAGGGACAAAATTGATTTCCTACCTTCTGTTGCCATAATGCACCAGCGCTCTAAAGATTTGTTCCCCCCTCAAAGTGAGTTCTCGTCATCCAGAAACTGAATTGCAATTTTCGATTGTCATTCCATCGTCCTATAAATTGAGTCCGGTGTTGCTAATTTGTTGAAGCGATCGCAAGCGGCGAATTTCTGGAAAAGCCAGGGTAACAATAAGTACAACTAAAAGAGTTCCAATACCGCCACTGACTACGGAAAAAATAGGTCCAAAAAAAGCTGCAACAAACCCCGATTCAAAAGCTCCCAATTCGTTAGATATACTGATGAACACACCGTTGACTGCAGAGACTCTTCCCCGCAAGCGATCGGGAGTGCCTACTTGTACTAAAGTATGACGGATAACTACGCTGATATTGTCCAACGCTCCGCTACATACCAGCATTAACATGGAGAGCCAAAACGATCGCGACAACCCAAAGATAACAGTAACAATACCAAATCCTGCAACCGACCACAGCAGTGCTTTGCCTGCTTTTTTCATGGGTGGTAAGTGAGCTAGAGACAGCGCCATTGTTAATGCCCCAAATGCAGGTGCAGCACGCAGCCATCCCAAACCAGAAGGACCAACTTGCAGGATGTCCTTAGCATAAATTGGTAATAAAGCAACTGCTCCACCAAACAAGACGGCAAACAAATCTAGGGTAATCGCAGCAAATATGATTTTTTGCTGCCAGACAAAATTGAGACCTGCTGCCAAACTTTTAAAACTCGGAGGTTCGATCGCACGTACTGCTTTTACCTCGCTAATTTTCGCAATTAAGCCAAAGCAAATCAAAATCAGCACAGCATCAATAATATAAACTGATGTAGCACTTTTTGTCTGTGCGATCGCCCATCCTCCCAAAGCCGGACCAAGTACTGCAGCCAGTTGGAATCCACTACTATTCCATGTTGCTGCATTACTAAAAACTTCTAACGGTATAAGTTGAGGTAGAAGTGCAGAAGAAGCTGGATTATTAAAAGCTTTAGCAACACCGCCTAAAAGCAAACAAATATAAATCAGAGGTATTGAACCTTGAGCGTAAGATAAAATCGCTAACCCAAGAGAGCATATTGCCAGCATAAAAGTGGTCAACAAGACAGTGCGTTTGCGATCCCACCTATCTGCTATATGACCTGCAGGTAACGTTAGTAAGATAACAGGTATGACCTGTACTAGACCAACCCCACCCAAAATCATTGCTGAACCCGTTCGTTCATAAAGTTCCCAACCAATAGCAACGCTTTGCATTTGGTTGCCTAAAAGTAGGAGGTTGTGACCGAGTGCATAAAAACAATAATCACGGTAGCGCCATGCTGCATAGGGATCGTGTTGTTGAGATGATTTAGTAGCCTGCTTTTTTGTCCACCACATTTCGTAGAGATCTCCCTGTACGGTAATGTTCTAAATTATCTAGAAACAGAGCTAGAGTGCGTTCTTTGACTCTTGGAGAATGACCAGTGCAGTGTGGTGTTAGAAAGACGTTAAGAAGCGCTTTAGCTACGTAGGAGTCTTGCTTAATTTATGTGAGTTCGACAAACCTCACACTCACTCCCTCCCTCTCCATTAAGGATGAAAACCAGCAGCTTTCTAGCAAAAGCTGCCGATGGAATTCGCATTGGCATTTATATAAAATACGGTTATTTGGTAGATTTAACGTACTATTTTACTAGGAAAGTGTTTCATAGTTTTATGAAAAAAGCAAGGAGTTTTAACCGATGCGGCGGGGTAGTTCATAAAAAGATTACTTGTTATGGGGCTGGATTGGGATAACGAGTGTGAACGGCGTTCAATTCTGCCAGTATCTCTTTGTCAAGAGTCACATTGACGCTATCTATGTTCTCTTGAAGTTGTTCTAGAGTTGTCGCACCAACGATTGTACTAGTCACAAACCAACGGCTGATGACAAAAGCTATGGCTAATTGCGAAGGTTTGAGATTGTGACTGTGGGCAATTTCAACATAAGCCGTAACAGCTTCACTCACATTGGGTTTGAGATAGCGCTGCCCAAAATTTGCAAAAAGAGTGAGTCTCGTATTCTCCGGTCTGTTGCCTTCTACGTATTTGCCTGACAGTAAACCAAATCCCAGAGGGCTGTAAGCTAGCAAACCAATGTTTTCGTAACGGCAAGCTTCTGCTAAAGCAGAATCAAACACCCGATTCAGCAAATTGTAAGCGTTTTGAATGGCAACAACTTTGGGCAATCCTAACTGTTTGGCAATCTGACTAAACTGAGTCACTCCCCAAGGCGTTTCATTACTCAAGCCTAGGTACCGGATTTTTCCCTCCTTGATGACATCGGCAAAAGCTGCAAGCTGTTCGGCGATGGGTACTGTTTCACGCTCAAAATTGGGATTGTACTCTGTCTGTCCAAAGGTAGGAACATAGCGCTCGGGCCAATGGATTTGGTACAAATCGATGTAATCTGTTTGTAAGCGCTTTAAGCTATCATCTACTGCTTGCTTGATGTTCTCGCTTTTTATACTTGTCGCTCCTCCCCTCAACCAGGTCATCGGACGACCCGGACCGGCAATTTTTGTAGCGATAATCAGCTTATCCCGTTGTTGCTTTTTCAGCCACTCTCCTATAAAAACTTCGGTTCGCCCTTGCGTTTCAGCACGTGATGGTACTGGGTACATTTCTGCAGTGTCAATAAAGTTGATTCCTTGACGGACGGCATAATCCAGTTGTAGATGTGCGTCTTCAATGGTATTTTGCTGACCGTAAGTCATGGTTCCAAGACAAATTTCGGAAACCTTGAGGTCGCTCTCACCTAGTTGATTATACTTCATATGCAAAAGAAGGTTTTTCCTAATGTTTTTCCGATCTAAGACTTAAAAATACTACATCTTTATAAAAAATACTGCAAATCTACCAATTTATGTGCTTTTATAATAAGATCGTAAAATCTTATCAGACTTAACTTCAACAGTTTATGTGATTCTCAAACCAGAACATAACAGTGCTAATGCTCCATTTAGAGTAGGTGTTCTTTGTAGCGCTTTTGCTTTTTAGCAAAAGTTTATGTTGCAAATTTGTTTTTTTTCTTAAAAAATACGGTAAATCAACCAGTGTAAAGTACTTTATATTTTTGTAGGAGCAAACTTAGATGAGCGATCGCATTCTTCAAATCTTACTTAGTCAATGGCAGGCATTGACAAAACTCCGATTCCAGAGGCATGACAGAAGCCAGAGGCTGTTATCTATCCATTCCATGCCAATACTTGGAGCTTTTATTGCCGCTACAACTTGAAGTTGATACCAAAGAAGATTGATGTCAAAGAAGCTATGTTAAAACCAGAACAGTACGCTTCATTGTCTCCCAAAATATAATTTAGTTAGTGGTTAGTAGTTAGTTGTTAGTGGTAAGTTGCAACAACTAACTACTAACAAGTAACAACCAACAACTAACCAATAACCATGACAAATCCAACTGAATTATTACATCACCGCTATGGTGTTGATACTATTAATAGAGATATTCCTTGGAACGATACTCTAGCAAATTTGCTTTCTCACCGTTCAATTCGTGCTTATCTTTCCGATCCTTTACCATCTGGTACTCTAGAAACTTTGGTTGCTGCGGCTCAATCTGCTTCTACTTCCTCTAATCTACAAACATGGAGTGTAGTGGCTGTAGAAAATGCACAATCTAAAGAAAAATTGTCACAACTGGCTAACAATCAAGCTCATATTCGGCAGTGTCCTCTATTTCTTGTATGGCTTGCCGATTTAGCTCGTCTGGCTTACATTGCTGAGAGTCGCGGTTTGCCTCATGAAGGTTTGAATTATTTGGAAATGTTTCTTATGGCAGCTATAGATGCAACCCTAGCAGCGCAAAATGCAACTGTAGCTGCTGAATCTCTTGGTTTGGGAACAGTGTATATTGGTGCATTGCGGAATCATCCTGAGGAAGTCGCCAAAGTTCTTAATTTGCCCCCGCACGTCTTTGCTGTGTTTGGGTTGTGCGTGGGCTATCCCAATCCCGCTCAACCTGCTGCTATTAAACCACGTTTGTCTCAGTCGGCTGTCTTGCATCGGGAAACTTACAAGCTGGGAGAACAAGATGAGGCGATCGGGCAATATAATGATTTCATGAAAGCTTTTTACGCCTCGCAACAGATGAATGTTACAGGTGATTGGTCTGAGCATTCTGTGAAGAGAGTTATGTCGCCTGAGTCTCTATCGGGACGAGATCGATTGCGTGAAGCTTTAAAAACTTTAGGTTTTGAGCTGCGATAACCATAGAGAATGGATAGTGGATAGTAGTTGGTGGTTAGTGTAAAAAATACATCTGACCGCCAACAACTAACCACCCACTACTAACTCTATATAAAACATGAATTTACAACTGAAAGGTCAAATTGTTTTAGTAACAGCAGCGAGCAAAGGTTTGGGTAAAGCCACAGCGCAGCAATTTGCTCGCGAGGGAGCAAAAGTTGCTATTTGCGCCCGTAGCGAGTTAGTGGAAAAAGCTGCTGCTGAAATTGAAAATGAAACGGGTGCAGAAGTTTTGGCAATACGTGCAGATGTAACTAAACCAGAAGATGTTGAACGGATTATTAAGACTACAGTAAATAGATTTGGGGGCTTAGATATCCTTGTGACAAATACAGGCGGTCCTCCATCGGGCAGTTTTGATGACGTCGATCTTACCGAATGGGAAACTTCCGTAAACCTAATTTTATTAAGTGCAGTTCGACTCATTAAACTAGCATTACCTTATTTGCGTAAATCATTTACTCCGGCAATTCTTACCATCACTTCATCTTCAACTAAACAGCCAGTTCAAAATCTAATTTTGTCGAATTCTATTCGGTTGTCTGTCATTGGTTTAACAAAAAGTTTAAGTCGAGAACTTGGTCTTGACAGAATTCGTGTCAATAGTATTTTACCTGGTTGGACGTATACAGAACGTGTTGAAGAATTGATAGCAGCCCGTACTGTAAAAAATGGAAAATCTCCTGCAGAAGAAATTGCCAATATTAACTCTACTGTGCCTTTGGGTCGTATGGGTAAACCAGAGGAGTTTGCTAACGTTGCCGTTTTCTTATGTTCGCCTGCAGCTTCGTTTGTAAATGGAGTTATGTTGCAAGTCGATGGGGGGCTTTGTCAGTCCGTGCTTTAGCAAATATTTCTCACATGGATTTATATTGGTTTCGCTTACCCCACCTAAAAGGTAGACATCTTTTCTTTTTAGGTGGGAACTGCGCTCAACATTTCTGTTCAACGTTGCAATTCCAAGCTGCTTTGGGAGAATTTTTATGTCGTCTGAAGAAGTCTTCGTCTTTCCCGCATCTTTCGCCCAACAACGACTGTGGTTTCTCGACCAATTGATACCGGGCAGTACTATTTATAATGTGCCAACTGCTATTCGTTTGACGGGACGGCTGAACTGTACGGCTTTACAGCAGGCTTTGCAAGAAATTGTTTGCCGTCATGAAACTTTACGTACTACGTTTCAGATACTGGAAGGAGAAGTTGTACAGGTAATTTCACCTTGTTTAACTATTCCTCTTTCTATATTAAACCTGAAACAGTTGACAATAGAGGAACGAGAGACAGAAGCAAAGCGAATTATAGCTGTAGAAATAGAACACCCTTTTAATTTATCAGAAAGACCCTTGCTGCGAGTGAAATTGCTAGCACTTTCTGAAACGGAGAATATTTTGTTGTTGAATATGCACCATATTATTTGTGATGACTGGTCTATTGGAGTCTTTATTCGAGAACTGGGAATACTCTATCAAGAGATTGGATGCAACATCTCTACATCATCTTTGCTGGAACTCCCCCTACAATATGCAGATTTTGCTTACTGGCAACGCGAGTGGTTACAAGGAGAAGGGACAAATGGCTATTCACCACTGCAAATTCAGTTAGAGTACTGGCGACAGCAATTGAAGGGTGTTTCCATGTTGCATCTACCTACAGATAGACCAAGGGGAACTGTACAATCTTATCGAGGCGGAACGCAATTTCTAGAGATATCTCAACAGTTAGCTGATGAACTCCAAAAACTTTCACAGCAAGCAGGTGTGACTTTATTTATGACACTTCTGGCTGCATTTCAGACGTTACTTTACCGCTACACCTATCGAGAAGATATTGTTGTGGGTTCGCCAATTGCGAATCGTAATCGTAGTGAAATTGAAGGGCTTATTGGTTTTTTTGTCAATAGTTTGGTACTCAGAACTGATTTATCTGGAAACCCAACTTTTCAAGAATTGCTAGGCAGAGTGCGAGAAGTAACATTAGGCGCGTACAGTCACCAAGATTTGCCTTTTGAGAAATTGGTTGAGGAATTGCATCCCGATCGCAACTTAAGTCATCACCCTCTTTTTCAAGTTGTTTTTGGTTTTGAAAATGCACCTATGCCAGCACTAGAATTATCTGGATTAGTGCCTAGTTTCATGAAACTTGATTTTAAGACAACACGTTTTGATTTGGAGTTACATCTCTGGAAGTGTTCTGAAGATTTCAGAAGCTTATGGGGTAGAAATTGGGAGTTTGTTGATGGAATTCGAGGTGTCATGGTATATAACAGCGATTTATTTGATGAAAACACCATAACTCGTTTCTTAAGCCATTTTAAAACGCTCTTAAAGAATCTTGCTAGTCATTCAGAACAACGCATTACAGAGATACCACTTTTAAGTAAAGCCGAACGACATCAAATTCTAGTAGAATGGAATAATAATTATATTAATTATCCTCAAGATAAATATATTCATCAACTCTTTGAAAATTGGGTTCAAATAAGCCCCGATGCAATTGCATTGATATTTGGAGATGTAGAAACGACATATGGGGAATTAAATCAACGTTCCAATCAACTAGCACATTACCTAGAAAAATCAGGTGTTAGTACGGAAGTTATAGTGGGGATTTGTGTAGAACAATCTGTAGACACAATCGTAGGTTTGTTAGCCATTTTGAAAGCTGGGGGAGTTTATTTACCCTTAGACCCTAGCTATCCACAAGAACGCCTCAATTTCATGCTAGAAGATGCTAGCGTTTCTGTATTGCTAGTGCAAGAAAATACAAGCAAGCATTTTGCAAATTTTTCTCGAACAATTATTTATTTAGATAAAGATTGGGATAAGATTTCATTAGAAAATACAGATAACCCCAAAAATATTATCGATCGCGATCGCCCTTGCCGCAAGCCGTACTCAACCGATAGATTAGCATATGTCATTTACACTTCCGGCTCTACGGGCAAACCTAAAGGAGTTGCAGTCACTCACAAAGCTATCAATCGACTGGTTTTTAACACAAATTATATAACAATAGAGACAACAGATAAAGTCGCTCAAGCCTCAAATCTATCCTTTGATGCAGCCACATTTGAAATTTGGGGAGCATTACTTAATGGAGCGCAACTTGTGGGTATCAACAAAGAAACTCTGCTGTCATCTCGTGAATTCAAAAAACAACTTCAACAAAAAGAAATTAGTATTCTATTTTTAACAACAGCTTTATTCCAACAAATTGCTAGGGATACGTCACAAGCCTTTGCTTCCTTGCGATGCTTATTATTTGGTGGGGAGACAGTTGATGTCAGATGGATTGAGAAAGTTATTAAACATGGCTCGCCACAACAACTCATTCATGTTTATGGTCCTACAGAAGGGACAACATTTTCTTCATATTATAATGTAAAAGAATTACCTGAATCGGTAACATCTCTCCCCATTGGTCGCCCCATCGCAAACACGCAAATTTATATTTTAGATGCTCATTTACAGCCCGTACCGATTGGCGTTACGGGTGAATTATACATTGGAGGTGATGGGTTAGCACGTGGTTACCTCAACCGCCCGGAAACGATAGCCGAACGCTTTATTCCTAACCCCCACTCTCTAACCCCTATTTTCAAGACAGGTGACTTAGCCCGTTATTTACCGGATGGTAATATTGAATTTTTAGGACGCATTGACAATCAAGTTAAGATTCGAGGTTTTCGTATTGAGTTAGGAGAGATTGAAGCTGTATTAAGACAGTATCCGGGAGTCAGAGAAAGTGTAGCGATCGTGCGGGAGGAAATCAGGGGTGAGAAAGACTTAGTTGCTTATATTGTAACTGATAACCAGTTCATAGATATTGCCAACAATCCTAACTCCAAAATTCAAAATCCAAAACTCTACGAACTTCGGCAATTCTTAAAACAAAAGTTACCACAATACATGATACCCAAGGCTTATGTTATATTAGAATCCTTGCCACTAACACCAAATGGCAAATTAGATCGCCATGCTTTACCTGCGCCCAATCAATTTATATTTGATAGAGAAGAAGATTATCTAGCACCAAGGACACCAGTTGAAGAGGTGCTAGCAGGTATTTGGACGCAGCTTTTAGGGACAGAGAACTTGGGTGTGTGCGATAATTTCTTTGAATTGGGTGGACACTCTTTACTCGCGACTCAGTTAGTTTCTCGAATCAGAGATGTCTTAAATGTTGATGTGTCTGTACGTCATTTATTTGAAGCACCAACTATTGCAGAACTGGCAAAATATATTGAAACAATGCGTTGGGCGATTACCAGTTCGGATAAGGGGATTACTAACGATGGTCGAGAAGAAATCGAATTTTGAGACATACAGGTGCTGCTATAGCAACGAGCGTAGCGATCGGCTGTTGCGTATTTAATTTGCATATTATGTAGCTGGAGCTGTTTAACTGAACACTGGGCGATTAGAAATCGCGTCTATACAAACAAAGTCCACCTACGTGGACTTGCTCTCGTGTGACTTTTGGCGGATTGACACAAATGACTTTATACTTTTCACGTTTTCTGCTGCTTGATTTTAGCTATTTCTGTTACCCAATGGCGACGATTATCGTGTTCTAAGTTAAGAATGTCTTCTAAAGACCAATGGAAGTGATAAGCAATACAGGCTACCTCTTCGTGTAATTGCTCGAAGGGGTAGCCTATGACTTCCCCGATAAAACCAACTCCACACTAAAATGATTGCTGCATTTAGGGCAATGTACGGGGATTTCTGCATGACCTTGCTGGTTAATTCGATTATAAAACTCCCGCAAATAAGCCAAGTCGCGGGTAAAAAGATTTTCTAACAGTTCCGGAGAAACTGATGAGAGTTCCCCCAAACGAGTAATCACTCGTGACAGCATTATCAAGACTCCATAAACTGGGTCTTTTTGCACTCGATGGTCTTTCTGTACGCAAATTTCGTCCTTAGCAGTCGCTAATCGCATGACTCCTTGGCAATGTAACTTTCCATTAGTATCTATAAAACCTTTAGGAAGTATAAAATTAAATTCTGTTTGAAGTGGATTATTAGTCATATTCTCATTATGTATAACAGATAATTTTTGGGCATATAAATTTAGAGTTGATTTAATATTTTTTCTCTTTGTTGTTGAGCTACTGGGTAATTCGGCTCTATGTTTAAAGCAGCTTCAAAAGCTTTTAAAGCTTCTTCAAGTCTACCACTTCTAGCGAATCCCATGCCTATTCCTGTCCATACATAAGCATTGTCGTTATCAATGTCTTTAGCTCTGGAGTAAGCCTCTAATGCTTCATGATACTTTCCTAACTCAAGCAAGACTAGACCTTTGTTGTACCATGCTTCAAAAGATTTAGGATTGAGTTTAATAGCTCGGTTTGTACAATCTAGTGCTAATTGATATTCTTGCAAATGCCAAAGAGCGGCTGCTTGATTTGCCCAAATACTAGCCAGAATAGATTCATCGACTGATTTTACGTCTTCACGTAAAGCTTCGTCATAAGCAGCAACTGCCTTTTGATATTCTTTTAAAGAACTTAAGACTCTACCGTAGTTAAACCAACCTTGAACGTAGTAGGGGTTAAGATCGATAGCTTTTTTGATGGCAACAATCGCATCTTCATATTTTTTGGAGTGCCATAGAATGACACCTTTTTGACTCCAAGCTTCTGCATAGTCTATTTTTAGAGAGATGGCTCGTTGAGCACCATCAAGTGCTTCTTCGTGCTTTTGCAACCCTAAAAGAGCGATGCTACGTTGATACCAAAGGTAAGCTAGCTCTTTATTATCCCAATTTTTATCGCCAGAAAAAGCGCGATCGCATGATGCAAGTGCGTCTTCATATTTTTGCATTAAGTTGAGTGTCTCGCAACGGTGCATGAACGCACGAGAATATTTAGGATTAACTTCTGTTGCTTTATTATAGGAAATAAGTGCTTTTTCATACTGCCCAGTTTTTTGCAGCAGCATTCCTTGGTTGTCCCAGCTAGCTGCATCATCGGGATTAATCAGGAGAGCCTGTTCGTAAGAGGAGATTGCTTCAGACATTCTACCTAAGTTAAACAGTGCGAGTGCTTTGTTGTTCCAAGCTAACGAGCCTTTAGCTTTTCCCCAATTGCCATTCGTTTTAATTGCATTGTCACAAACTTGAATTGCTTGTTCGTAGCGCTGCAAATCTATCAGCACGCCACATTGAGAAGCTAAAGCCACTGAATAATTGGGACTTATGGTGGTAGCCCGTTCAAAAGAGATAAGTGCTTCAGAATTACGTCCAAGCTGTCTTAAAGCAATACCCCTGTTGAACCAGGCTGTGGCGGGAGTGATATTTACCCAATTACCATCAACACGCATGGCTTCTTCACAGTTGGCGATCGCCTCTTCCTGGTTTCCCAATGCGGATAAAGCCTCACATCGCTGCGTCAGTGCAAAAGAATTCTTTGGTTCTATTTTGAGAACTCGATCGTAAGAAGCAATTGCTTCCACATATCTTTGTAACTGCAGTAGCGCATTGCTACGAGAAGCCCATAAATCAACGTTCTTCCGCTTGGGTCTAAGTGTAATTGCTTTCTCACAAGCTGCGCTCGCTTCAGTATATTTTTGGGCATTTTCCAGCGTATGGCACTCCTTAGACCAGAAATCAAAGTCTTGGTAATCAAACTCAGGTGGAGACGAACTTTCGGCGATCGAGGATTTGTGGATAGCTGAAATAGTTCTGTTTGATGAGCTTTTAAGTGTTTCTGCTTCCTGTGTGTTGGGCAATATATTTCTGAATAAGCTAACAGCACGAGCAGGGGATTGGGTAAGGAGTAAAATACTACAGCCTAAGCCTAACCAGTCATAAATGCGCTTCATGAAATTTGTCTGAGTTATAAGTGTAATTGCTAGATTTCAGTTACATGGCAATTAAGTTATAACAGATTTTAAATTCCTGACCAGTGCAGCTAATATTTTGCGATCGATTAAAATTTATGAAGAGTGATACGGTGAAAAAAACAGTAAGTTATTTTTTTCCAGGATACGCGCTGCTACTGGTTGTTGTGGCTGTTGCTCCCCTGATGGCTCAAGATTCTAAAGATGTAAAACGACTACAGCTTTCAAGAGAGTGTCCTAACTGCAACTTACGTGGAGCCAACCTGCAAAATTTTTACTTACAGGATGCCAATCTCCGGCGTGCTAACCTAAGTCGGGCTAACTTGCGTGGAGCAAACCTTGAAGGAGCGTACTTGAGAAATACTAACCTCACAGGTGCTTCTTTAAGTGGGACAAACTTACGCGGTGCTGATTTGACTGATGCAAAGCTTGAAGGAACGGATTTAAGAAATAGCCAAATTGATGAAAAAACGGTTCTGGATAAGAAGTGGCGTCAGGTATGGGAAATTGTCAATCACCCGTTGTCAGTTAGAGATTTGCAGGGTGCGGATTTGGAAGAAGCGAATTTAAATAACGCCAACCTCAGCAACGTCAATTTAGAAGGAGCAAATCTCAAAGGTGCTTCCTTGAATGGAGCGAATATGAGTGCTTCCAATCTCAAAGGTGCCAACTTATCTAAAGCCGACCTATTTATTGCGGATTTACGGAATAGCAAACTAAATAACGCGATTTTACAGGGTGCTTCTTTAAATAGCGCGGATTTGCGAGATGCTCAGTTAGAAGGTGTTGACTTGCGTCAGGCAAATTTAAGTAATGCCGTTCTAGGTAACAATAACCTGAGTGGTAGCAAACTGACAGCTGCCAATTTAAAAAATGCAGACTTAATGGGAATGAATTTGAGTCATGCGGATTTACGACAGGCAAACTTATTCAATAGCAGCTTAAGTAAGACCGATCTGACAGGAGCAAACTTAAATCGGGCAAATCTTAGAGGAGTGGATTTCAAAGACGCTAACTTGACAAATACCAAGCTAGAAGGTAGCAATTTGGAAGGAATTTCTTTAAATAATACTGTTGCTACTGGTGCTAATTTGAGAGGCATTAATTTAAGAGACGCTAGCCTACAGCAAGCTAATATGAGTACGGCAAACTTACGGGGAGGTAATTTGAGAGGTGTTAACCTTTTGGGAGCAGATTTGAAAGGCACTGACTTAAGTGGTATTAACCTCAAGGGAGCAAATCTTAGTGGTAGCAACTTAGCAGGAGCCAATTTAAGTTATGCAGACCTCAGTGGCGCTAATTTGGAGGGTGCCAATCTGAGCAATGTTAACTTAAGTGGGGCTAACTTGAGAGAGGCAAATTTGAAGGGAGCATCCTTAGCTGGAATTAAGCTTGATGGTGCTAATTTGTGCAAAGCGATATTACCAGATGGTAAGCGATACAATTGCTAGCTGGTTTTTGAAATCAACTTTATAATTCGTTATGTTTTACTGTCCACTTCGTCGCTTACAAGGTCACTTAACGTATTCAGGCGAACAGGGGCGTTTTATACAGATTTCATACAACGTGGATCTAATACTACTCGGTTAAAAATTTTTCGTAATAATTTTGTGGATGTAGAGACGCGATTATTTGCGGATGTAGAGACGCGATTATTTGTGGATGTAGAGACGCGAATAATCGCGTCTCTACGAGGTTTCAATGTCAATTGATTTTTCTCAGCCCTTGCAGTATTGAATGTAGATCTCTCAAGCACTCGTTGAACTTTCTTTTATCCACTCCGCTATCGATTCCGAAGTTTCTTCGTCGGAAGCTAATCCTTTTATCTTCATAACCACTTCAGTCTCAGGAGCATTGAAAGAATAGCCATTTAACTCAAGAAAGGTAGCCATTGATAGAAAGGCTACCCTTTTATTACCATCCGTAAAAGCGTGGTTTTTGGCGAACCCGTAACAATATGAGGCTGCTAACTCAAATATTGTAGGTGTAGGGTCTCCATAAGCAAACAGATTTTGTGGTCTAGCTAAGGTAGCTCCGAGTAAATTTTCGTTACAACCAGCCAATCCACCATGCTGATGGAGCTGATCTGAATGCATGGCTCTAATCATTGCCTCGTTTAACCAAAATGGCTCCTTCACTTTGCTAACTCGCGCAACGCATTTCTATACTTAGTACTTACTTTTTTGTATGCTTCCATAGCTTTTTCAAAATCAGGATTAGAAGCTGTCATATAGACTCCATCAGCAGTTTCGGTTATGAATATACTGTCTCCTTCGTTAACTCTAAGCTTTTGCAAAATTTCCTTAGGTAAAGTTGTACCTAGAGAGTTTCCAATCTTACGTACTTTTAAGGTATACATACTCAATAAACAATTTTCTAATTGGAAATGAATGATAGTATTACTATTGTAATAACATACTTCTCGTTTAAAAAGTCAGTTTTCGCAAAAATATATCTGTGTACTATAAATTAAGCGCGTGGAGATAAGTAAAATGGATAGACCAAGCTTCGAGTATCGGGAGTATTTTTGGGTTGATAAAAAATGTTAATATCGACTTTACCGCGAACTGGGTCGGGGTCAGCACGCACTTCTTTTAAAATGATGCGGGGTTCCCACATGGATAGGGCTTCTTCTACGTACAGGCGAATCAGCAGTAAGGTTTGAGAGGTAGAATCTGCCAAAAATTTCCAGCCGGAATTGTTGAGTGTTTCTTGAACCATCTCAGAAGTTAACATGGGATAGTCAACAATTGTACGCACAGCAATACCAAGCAAGCGTTGCGGCTCTAATACCAATTTAATATGAAGCTGCATATAATAGAGGAGTTGCAAACTTCATAAATTTAAGTCTTTATGAGCCGCCCGT